>JAGAAL010000002.1 GCA_017615245.1 Bacteroidaceae bacterium | reverse complement strand
TTCAGAACACAACGATTTACATTCCTGAGCACAAAGCCGTTGTTTTCAAACCTGCTATTGCCTTTACGAAAGCGATGAAAGGCGAAACACCTACTGCTGAGGATGAAGAATAAGAGAACAAATGTAATTAGTGAATCAACAAAATAATATCAACCCTTTAATTTTTCAGAATTATGCCAAACGGTAAGAAGAAAAAAAGACACAAGATTTCTACACACAAGCGTAAGAAAAGACTGAGAAAGAATCGTCATAAGAGCAAATAAATCTCTTAATCAAGGAAATGACAAGTGAACTTATTATCGACTCCCAACCCAACGTAGTAACGATTGCTCTTCTCGAAGACAAACGACTGGTCGAATTCCAAAAGGAATCACTTGACACACATTACTCCGTGGGCAACATCTATGCTGCCAGAGTCAAAAAAATAATGCCTGGCTTAAACGCATGTTTTGTTGATGTCGGTCATGAGCGCGAAGCATTCCTTCATTACCAAGATTTAGGTTCACATTTTCTTTCGCTCGAAAAGTATGTAAAACAGGTAGCAAGCGACCGCAAGAAACTCCCTTCGGTTGAAAAGTTCGGTATGCAACCCGAACTGCCTAAAGATGGTTCCATCGACAAAATCCTGGAACTGGGACAGGAGGTGATGGTTCAAATCACAAAAGAGCCTATCAACACCAAAGGACCTCGTCTCACAGGAGAAATATCCATTGCGGGTCGCTACCTTGTTTTGCTACCTTTTGCAAATAAGGTCAACGTATCGACAAAAATCAAGAGTTCGGAAGAGCGTGCACGTCTGAAACAACTGATTCAGAGCATCAAACCACGTAACTTCGGTGTTATTGTACGAACTGTAGCCGAAGGTAAGCGTGTTGCAGAACTGGACAAAGAGCTGACCATCCTGCTCGATAGTTGGAACGAATGTATCACCAAGGTACAGATGGCGCCAAACCTGCCATTGTTGGCACACGAAGAGTCAGGACGTACCGTATCGCTGCTTCGCGACCTCTTTAATCCCTCCTATGAAGCCATCTACGTCAACAACAGCGCAGTCTTCAAGGAAGTCAAGAAATATGTTGGACTTATCGCACCCGATCGCGAGGAAATCGTGAAACTCTACAAAGGCGATGTACCGATCTTTGACAATTTTGATGTCACCAAACAAATTAAATCTGGGTTCGGCAGAACAGTAAGCTACAAACGAGGCGCATACCTCATTATCGAACACACAGAAGCACTCCATGTTATCGATGTCAACAGCGGTAACCGTTCAAGGGGAGTCGACGGTCAGGAAGCCAATGCGTTCGAAGTAAATATGGGAGCAGCCGAAGAGATAGCACGCCAATTAAGACTTAGAGATATCGGTGGAATCATCGTAATAGACTTCATCGATATGGGAACAGCCGACCATCGTCAAAAGCTCTACGAGAAGATGTGTGAGCTGATGCGTCCCGACAGAGCAAAACACAACATTTTGCCACTTAGCAAATTCGGGCTGATGCAAATCACCCGTCAGAGAGTCCGTCCTGCTATGGACGTGAACGTTGACGAGACATGCCCTACTTGCCACGGAAAGGGAATCATCAAATCATCTTATCTCTTCACCGACATCATTGAAAACAAAATCGATTACATCGTCAACATACTTGGAATGAAGAAGTTTCAACTATTTGTTCATCCTTACGTTTACGCCTACATCAATCAGGGATTTCCTTCCCAACGGATAAAATGGCACTTAAAGTACGGACTCAGTTTCAAAATAACACCAAGCCAATCACTCGCTTTTCTGCAATACGAATTCAAGGACAAGGCAGGAAACCTGATTGACATGCAAGAGGAAATTGAGCAAAACAACTAAATGGAACTTTGCACGCGAAGACACGATTAACAAACTCTTAACAAACGAATGCTCCCAACCGCTAAAGTTGAGAGCATTCGTTGTTTTTATCTTATTCTTAGCAAATCACCAGCGACAGGAACGTAGTCAGGATCTCTAAAGTTCAGTTTATAAAGGTTGGCAATTCGGATACCATAAAGCTGGGCAATAGAGTACATCGATTCACCCTGACGTACATGATGCCAATAGTCTTTGCCATAATGCTTATCACCCTTCTTCTGTTTCTTCTGAAGATAGATGTAATCACCAGGGTTGATCTCAACCTGTTCGATGGCCTCGTTATAATCAAGCAACTTGTACTTGGGAACTGCGAACTCCTTGGCAATGCTGTCCCATGTCTCCTGTCCGTTGGCTTTGATACACATCACTCCGTTGTTGGTCATCAAGGTATGAGCGTTCAGCACCACATTCACTACAGGACGCTCTGGTTCCGGCACGTACACCGCTTTGGGATCACGGTCGAGTTTATTCAGTTCGTACAACTCTATAATCTGAATCAAGCGATCTGCATAAGTAGGACTGGTGGCATAACCGCAGGCTTTCAGTCCTCGTGCCCATCCTTTATAGTCAAGAATACTGAGGCGGAACAGACGAGCATACCGTTCTTTCTTCAGGAACTGTGAATGGTCTTCATAACTGGCGCGCACATTATCATAAGCACGGAAACACTCATTTCTACCATCATCAAAATGGGTATGGGTAGGACCAAACCAATTACTGCCACACTTGATACCAAAGTGGTTATTGCTTTTCTTTGCCAATTCGCTACTACCAGCCCCACTCTCTAACAATCCTTGCGCCAAAGTGATACTGGCAGGGATGCCATGCAATTCCATTTGTTCCACAGCGATTGCCTTATATTTATTGATGTATTCCTGAAATGCCGCACTCTTTGTCTGAGCAACAGTAATTATAGTTACAGTTGATAAAACAGCACATAAAAGCAATCTAATTTGCTTATTTCGGTTCATAAATGTATTTTTTTTCGTTTTCAACTGCAAACTTACAAAAAAAAACTATAACTTTGGCCTAAAATTAATAAAAACTACCAATTATATGAAAGAAATCATCAAATCCGTGCATATCACCCTCAAAGAAGAGGGAGAATTGAACGAAATTGAACATAAGCTGGTGGCAGCCGCCAAAGAAGCAACTTTCAGGAGCTATGCGCCATATAGTCGGTTCCATGTGGGTGCTGCAGTTCTGCTGGCAAACGGTGAAATCATCACGGGCAATAACCAAGAGAATTGTGCCTATCCTTCGGGCCTTTGTGCAGAACGCACTACCCTCTTCTATGCTAACGCCCGCTATCCCGACGTACCAGTCAAGATGCTCTGCATCGCTGCGAGAGACACCTCAGGAGAATTTACTAAAGGCCCTATCAGTCCTTGTGGAGGATGCAGGCAGGTAATGTTGGAAACCGAACATCGGTTTGGTATTCCTATGCAAGTAATGCTCTATGGCACCAACGGCACGTACTTCGTCAACTCTGCCCGTGACCTCATGCCTGTAGGATTTGACAGCAGTTCACTCATCTAGGAACTCTAAACTTTCAACTATAAACTATAAACTTTATAATTATCCCTCCCAGATTTTCTTCCTCAGTACCTTAATCTGATCGGATGCAATATACTCATCGTATGTCATCAGCTTATCAATGTTTCCTTTCGGACCGAGCTCAATGATTCGGTTGGCAACGGTATTGATAAACTCATGGTCATGGCTGGCAAACAACACATTGCCTTTGAACTGACGCAGGTTGTTGTTGAACGCCTGAATAGACTCCAAATCCAAGTGGTTTGTCGGCGTATCAAGTATCAGGCAGTTAGCATTCTTCAACTGCATACGAGCAATCATACAGCGCATCTTCTCACCTCCCGATAGCACATTCACCTTCTTCAGCACTTCTTCACCGGAGAAGAGCATTCGGCCGAGATAACCTTTGAAGAACACTTCGTTGCCCTCGCCAAATTGGCTTAGCCATTCTACCAGATTCTTATCACTCTGGAAAAATGCGGAGTTGTCGAGCGGCAAATAGGCCGTGGTGATGGTAATACCCCACTTGAAGGTACCCGCTTGTGCCTCACGGTTGCCGTTGATAATCTCGAAAAGTGCGGTCATCGCACGAGGATTATGGCTGAGGAATACCACTTTCTCGCCTTTCTCCACATTGAACGAAAGATTATCGAAGAGCAATGTGCCGTCCTCGTCTACCGCCTTCAGTCCTTCCACTTCCAATATTTGGTTTCCTGCCTCGCGCTCCATCGAGAAAATGATACCTGGGTACTTACGAGTTGAAGGTTGGATTTCTTCGATATTGAGTTTTTCCAACATCTTCTTACGGCTGGTAGTCTGCTTACTCTTAGCCGCATTTGCAGAGAATCGGCGGATAAACTCTTCAAGTTCTTTCTTCTTCTCTTCAGCCTTAGCTTTCTGGTTCTGAGCTTGACGTAACGCTAACTGCGAACTCTCATACCAGAACGAATAGTTTCCTGCAAACAGATTTATCTTACCAAAGTCAATATCTACCGTATGAGTCGATACCGCATCAAGGAAGTGGCGGTCGTGACTAACCACAAGCACGGTATGTTCGAAGTTGGCCAGATAGTCCTCCAACCACTCTACAGTATCAAGGTCAAGGTCATTCGTAGGCTCGTCAAGCAACAGATTATCAGGATTGCCGTAAAGTGCCTGTGCCAACATCACACGAACCTTTTCCTTACCAGAAAGCTCTGACATCTGACGATAGTGCAAGTCTTCTTTGATGCCCAAACCGCTCAACAGCATAGCGGCATCGCTTTCTGCGTTCCAACCTCCCAATTCCGCGAATTTCTCCTCCAGTTCAGCAGCCTTCACACCATCTTCATCGCTGAAATCCTCTTTGGCATAAAGCGCATCCTTCTCCTTCATGATGTCCCACAGCACTGAGTGCCCCATCATCACCGTGTCCATCACGTTAAAAGCATCAAATTTATTATGGTCCTGACTCAACACCGACAGACGTTCACCTGGACCCAGTGTGATACTGCCTGTTGTTGATTCCAGCTCTCCGGTAATCGCCTTCAAGAGCGTAGACTTACCAGCACCGTTTGCACCAATCACACCATATATATTACCATTCGTGAACTTCAGGTTCACATCCTTGTATAACACTCGTTTCCCAAATTGAATGGAAAGATTTGAAACTGTAATCATCTTGACTTAATTTTTTCGGGTGCAAAGTTACGAAAAAAAAACGACACTGAAAGAGCTTTCGAAGAAAAAATGGAGTACACCCCTTCTTTTGACAGAGTGTACTCCAACACTTGCTTGAGTACACTCCAACAATTGTTAGACTGCACTCAAGCAAAAAGTCTTTAGCTTATCATCTTTTTCTAAACAACATATACTCTCCCGTATTCACATGCGTGACTTTGCCATTGGTGACTTCTATGCCACTAAGAACAAGAAGGATTGAATCGTTGTGGTAGATGCAAAGGCGGTTGGGCTGCTTTATTGCTTCGGGATGCTGACGGAGGAAAGCATTGATAGGATAGCGAAGCAACTCTGTATCATTTTGTTCGACAATCACGTCTTCTTGGTCAAAACTGATTGCTGGTTCACCGTTTGTAAGAAGAATATTGTAGCTGCCCAAGTCAATGGGATAGGTCAACCCCACCCACTCAGATTCGGCACCCATCCCTTTAGCTTTTCCCTCGTTGAAATCATAGAAATAATACTTCCATTGACCATATTGTTGCTCAAATGCGGAGTAACCCATATCATCACGAACATACTTGATAACGCTGGAAAGTTCGCGATATTGAACACACTGTAAACTGTCTGAGTTGATGGCATCGAGGTCGATCTTTGTTGGCAGTTTACCCGTTTTGGCGTCCAATAGTTTCATGTCGCTTACCATCTTGTTAAAGCGTTCCAACTGACAACGGAAGCCGATGCTCTTAGCGGAAATACCAGGAATGTAGGTAAACACCACAATGGCTCCTGCAGCAATCAGTGCCATCAATTGGAAACGACGGGTACGCTTCCAAATCAGCATCACCACGAAAAGGGTCATCAGCACACCTGCTACAATCAGATAGAAACGACTCTCCGTAAAACTATAGGCACTAATGCGATAAACGGAACCTATCCAATACATCACTAACGGTGGAATTGCAATCCACGGCAGATGGGTGTAGAACCAATCATAGTGGTGCTTTGCCAACACATATTGCATCAGCCTTCCAATCAAGGCAACAGCAATGAAACCTGTGATAAGCCAAGCCACATTACCCTTTGGCAAATCCCAATTCACAACGATTGTGATAAAATACAGATAGAGAATCACGGTATAAATAATGACAGCGGGCGAGAGGATGAAGTTGAGGATGATTCTGAGAGGCTTCATCGGTTCGTTTACCTCGTCCTCACCTTGAGTAATCAGCGTACAGCATACCTGCGGTGTCAGTACTAACCAGATGAAGAAGAATATATACTCGAACAGATACCGAGGAGTATCGAGTCCGAAAATATAGAGGAAAGAAGCGACAATAGCCATCACCACCAAAGTGAGCAACCCCATGATGGCGCAGCCTATCAATAGCTGGGTCGCCACATGCAGAGCATGGGCGGCAAAACTTCGATTGTCCATCCATCGTGTTCCCACCACCAGCAGGATGCCAGCAAGTATATAGGTAAATACGAATGCCGTGGTCTTGATAAACGGATCAAGATTGAGTGTCATCAAAGGTAGGAACAAAAGGCCCGAAAGGATATAGGCGACAGTACAAACATTCCGCCATTTCTTTTCTGTCTGCCGTCTTCTCAGCCGATTCAGCCAATATGTTAGCACCATCAGCGGCACAAACAAAGCCAGAATATTTGCATCCACACCATCAGTAGCAAAACTAAGTCTGTGTTCCAGATTTATTACTGCAATCACAAAGAAACAGATTCCCATCACCATTTCCACGGGGAACTCCTTCGGACTACGCAGCATCTGCTGCAAGAATGACTTGAATTTGGAATTCATAACCACGAGTTTTTGTATTGCAAAAAAGATAATTTTTACAAAGTAATAACGCAAAAAACAGCTATTTATTTTAATTCATAATCCACATTTAATATATTTTATATTTTTTTCGTAACTTTGCATGATTTTTGAAACGCTATCGAAAACTATATGAAGGAGGTTATTGCATATCTCAAGGACTTGAGTCAACACAATAATCGTGAGTGGTTCGTTGCAAATAAGCAGCGATACGTAGAGGCGCAGGCAAGGTTCAACACCATTGTAGACAAGGTGATTATGGGTATCGGCCAGTTCGATCCCTCTGTTGCCAATCTTACAGCCAAAGACTGCACCTATCGTATCTATCGCGATGTGCGCTTCTCGAACGACAAAAGTCCTTACAAGACCCACATGGGAGCATATATCTGTCCTGGTGGGAAGAAGTCAGGCTTCTCTGGCTACTACTTCCATGTAGGTGTCGGTGGCGAGGGCTATCCAGCTGCACACATGCTGGCAGCAGGCGATTATATCTGCGACTCCAAGGTACTGAAAATTCTGCGCGAAGATATCTGCTACGGCAATGGTGACTTCGAAGATATATTAAAAAATAAGGTATCGCCAGCTTTTTGGCTCGATGAAAGCAGCGCCTTGAAGCGCGTGCCTGCAGGATTCCCCGCTGATTCACCCTATGTCGACTACTTGAAGCTACGTGTCTATTGTCTCTGCTACGAGCCTGACACAGCCTTCATGACCGCACCCGATATGCCAGAGAAGACCGTAGAGCTATTCAAGACTACCTATCCATTCCTTCAATACATCAACCGTGCGATAGAATATGTAAAGAGTGAACAATGAAAACATTTTTATCATTTGTTTTGTGTCTTTTGCCTTTGGCATTTGCACAGGCACAGCATATCGTGGCATTAGGTGATTCCAATACCTGGCTGGCTGGCGACAGCTGTACGAATCCTTTGGGATGGATAACGATGGTAAAGGAACAAATGCAACCATCATCATGTCATAGCTACGCACGCAGTGGAGCTACTTGGACACATACAGAAGCGACAAAATACAACCCGAAAGAAAATATAGAGGTGCTGGGCGATGATAACGTAATCTACAACCAAATAATACGACTTCGGGAGGACTGCAAGGCAGGCCTTCAGCCCCTACCCGACCTTATCTTGATTTTAGCTGGTACGAACGACATGTGGTTCAAAGCCAAACGTCCAAAGGCCTTCTCACATACGGCAGAGGAGGTATGTAGCGATACGACACGGCTATACCCTACCCTCCAACCAAACGAGGTGTTGTCGATGGCTGAAGCTATCCGTTATGACTACGAATTACTGAGAGACTTTTGCCCCACAGCCAAGATTGTGCTTCTCACACCAATGCAGGCGACGAAGGTAAGCCGCGAAATGGTGATTGAGACAGGAGAATTGATAGACCAATGTGGTGCTTTGTTGCAAATGCCCGTCATCCGACTGGACGAAGTAGGCATTGACAGTGAGGAGGAGCAGCGCCAGAAACGATATACATCCGATGGGGTGCACACCAACAGAGAAGGAGCCATGCTGATTGGCTGTTATGTGGTGGAGAAACTAGGATTTTGAAAGTTGAGAGTTTAGAGATAATATGGTATTTTCTGACTTATTCTTCTTATTTGTATTCATTCCAGCATTCATACTTTGTTATTTGCTGGGGAGCCTTATTGACCGGACGTTACTGAATAAGGATGTACGGCGAACACATCAGGCACGCAACATAGCGCTGGTGGTGTTCTCGCTCATCTTCTATGCATGGGGCGAACCAGTATATGTGTTCCTCATGCTGTGTTGTGTGCTGGCCAACTATATCATAGGGCTGCTCATTGATCGTCAGGAGACGCACCGAAAGGCTGCATTAATAATAGGTTTGATTGTGAATATTGGCATTCTGGGAGTCTTCAAGTATGCCAACTTCTTTGCCGAGACGCTCCAACTGACAGGGTTGAACATCAGTTCGCCCAACATAGCCCTACCGATTGGCATTAGTTTCTATACGTTCCAATCTATCTCGTACTTGATAGACGTGTACCGCAAGGAGTCGCCTGTGCAACATCGGTTCATCGACCTGCTGCTCTACATCTCCATGTTCCCGCAGTTGATTGCTGGACCTATTGTGCGGTATGGTACTATTGCCGACAACATCCACAAGCGGCACGCATCGGCCCAAGACATCGCCTACGGCATCCAACGTTTCCTCATAGGATTGGGCAAGAAAGTCATCTTGGCTAATCAATTATCGGAATTGTCCGACCTGTTCCTAAAAAACAATTTGGACAATCTGTCCGTAGCTGGTTCGTGGATGGGTATCATCGCCTTCACTCTCCAAATCTATTTTGACTTCTCTGGTTATTCCGATATGGCTATAGGTATGGGACGTTGTCTGGGTTTCAAGTTCAACGAGAACTTCAACCATCCCTATTGCTGCAACTCCATCACCGACTTCTGGCGCAGGTGGCACATCTCGTTAGGTAGTTTTTTCCGCGACTACCTCTACATTCCTCTCGGTGGCAATCGTCGTCATCAGGCCCTCAATATTCTAATTGTGTGGTTCCTTACGGGTATGTGGCACGGAGCCAGCTGGAATTTCATCATCTGGGGCATGTACTTCGGTCTGATTGTGATGGTCGAGAAATACACCCTGCTGAAGATTCAAAAATATATTCCGGACATCATTCTGCACATCTACAGTATGTTGCTCGTCATCATCGGATGGGGCATCTTCTATTTTGATGATTTCAGCAGTATGGTCACCTTCTTCAATGCCCTTGTGGGCAACGCGAAGGAACTGACCGACCTACTGTCCGAGACCGCTTTGTTCAGTCACTTTTGGTTGTGGATAACAGCCATCATTCTTTGTTTGCCCGTCTTCCGTGGCCTCAGTTTTCTCCTTACCAAGTGTGTGCCTAACACTACACTACGTACAAGCATCGACACCACAGCGAAGGTCATCTTCTCTATCGCTGTACTTATCCTCAGTACCGCCTTACTAGTTGGTGCCACCAATAACGCATTTATCTATACGAGATTCTAAGGCTATGAAACATCAGAAATCATCACTCATATATATCATCCTCATCGCAATGGTGTTCGCGACCATTGCTGTCGTATTCGACACGTTCCCACGCACAACGGTTTCGCAACTCGAGAAACGCGAGTTGGCCTCTTTCCCTGCATTCTCGTGGGAAAACGTGGCTGACGGCTCGTTCACCAGCAAGGTATCGTCATGGTTCAGCGACAGCGAACCCTTCCGTGATGAGCTGATGACACTGAGCATGCAAATCAAAGACCTAATCGGCATTGCACCTACTGAGGACAATATCAAGTTTCATGCACCCGAACCAACAAAGCCGGCACAAAAACCTAAGAGAAAAATCAGGAAGCCCTTTGACGTAAGCGAAGACGACCATAGCGAGACGGATGAGAATACTCTCGAAGAAAATGCCAAGATTGCCAATGCAGGCATCATCGTGGTCGGTAAGGGTGAGAGCGTACGTGCTCTGATGGCATTCGGCGGTTCGGCTACCGGCGGTACCGATTATGCTGAGGTTGCAAACTATTATAAACAGACCTTCCCAAAAGTCAATGTCTACTGCATGGTAATTCCAACCTCCATCGCCTACTATTGTCCTGAAAAGGTCAAGAGGTACACCAACCCACAGTTGCCAACCATTCGCAACATCATCGCACACCTCAGCCCCACCGTCAAACCTGTAAACATCTACTTCATCCTCAAGAAACATAAGAATGAAGATATCTTCCTGCGTACCGATCACCATTGGGCACCGCTCGGTGCTTATTATGCTGCACAGACCTTCGCTAAGATTGCCCATGTTCCGTTCCGTAATCTCCGTCACTATGAGCGACATGTGGTGCATCGCTATGTAGGCAGCATGTACGGCTATTCTAAAGACATCTCGATTAAAAACGCACCCGAAGACTTTGTCTATTACGTCCCGACAGAGGTGCAATACACCACCACCTACACCGACTATACCATCAACAATAATTACCAGATCACTGGCGAAAGCAAGCCGAAGGAAGGCCCGTTCTTCTACAGATATAAAGATGGTAACGGAGGAGCCTACTGCACTATGATGGGTAGTGATGCACGTCTCACACAGGTACGTACATCCACCAAGAATCATCGCAGACTCATCATCCTCAAAGACAGCTTCGGTAACATGCTCCCAGGTTACCTGTTCTATTCATTCGAAGAAATCCATGTCATCGATGGACGCTACTTCACCCAAGACATCGGCCAGTATGTTCAGGAGCATCACATCACCGACATCCTTTTCGCCAATAACATCTTCAGTGCCTACCTCAAATCTACCTGCAATAAATACAGGAGGTTTATCAAACAGCAAGCGGAAGAAGTTAAAGAAGATGTAAAAAAGGATTCAATAGAAGAAAAGCCAGACAGCCTCGTATCATCTGTAACTCCAAACTTCTAAACATATGAAAGAGATTAAACGAATCGTACTCACCGGCGGTCCTTGTGCCGGAAAGACCACTGCATTAGTGAAAGTCATTGAATACTTCACCAACCTTGGCTACAAAGTATTCACCATCCCCGAAGTGCCCACGATGTTCACCCAGGCTGGTATGGACTACCTCACCCAGAATCATGACTTCTTCTACGAAGGCGAGAAAGCCACACTCGAAATACAGCTCGCCCTCGAGGATAAGTTCATGCGCATGGCTGAAACCTGCACCGAACCTTGTGTCATTGTATGCGATCGTGGTGTAATGGACATCTCTGCCTACATGAAACCTGAGATGTGGGCCGACATTACCTCACGACTTGATACCAACAGCGAAGAGTTGCGTAACCGCTATGATGCCGTACTCCACCTCGTTTCAGCAGCCGACGGAGCCGAGCAGTTCTATACAACCAGCAACAATGCACAGCGACTGGAACAGGCCGACGAAGCCGGATTGCGCGTAGCACGCGAACTCGACAAAAAAGTGATCCGCGCATGGACAGGACATCCTCATCTGCGCGTCATCAATAACAATGAGGATTTCGAAAGCAAACTCAACCGCGTTATTAAGGAAATCGCCAAAGTACTTGAACTGCCACAGGTCATCGAGACCGAACGTAAGTACATCGTCGAAGTCGTAGGTCCACTCCCCGACTGCACCGAAAGCGAGATCACCCAAACCTACCTCGTAGCCGACCCTGGATGTGAGGTACGCCTACGTCGTCGCAGTTGGAACGGCTCTGTGGTCAACATCCACACCACCCGCCGCACCATCTCACCTACCGAGGAACTGCTCACCGAGCGTCAGGTCAGCAACAACCTCTACGAATCGCTCCTGCAGCAAGCCGACCCCTACCGCCAGACCATTCAGAAGCAGCGCAAAAGCTTCATCTGGCAAGGTCAGTTCTTCGAGCTTGACACATACCTCTCCCCCATCTCCGACCTCATGATACTTGAGACCAAAGGGATGGTGCGACATGAAGATGTCAAGTTTCCACCTTTCCTCCGTGTCAAAGAAGACATCACCGGCAACACAGCCTACTATAACTACAACCTTGCACTCAAGCGGTAACTATAGAGACTACTACCTATACACCAAGAGCAGCATCCCGGCTGGGGTGCTGCTCTTGATATATATATGTGCGTGAATAGCTTAGAAACGGAAACCGAAGGTGCACATGATTTGACTGCGGTTGTTCTCAATCTCTGTGGGCTTGAGGTCTACGTCGTCGAATGCATAGAAATCACCTTTCTGACCTGAGTACTGGTAGGCAACGTCAACGTAGCCGCCTTTGTAACGATAGCCAAGTCCAACAGTGAAGCGGTTGATGGCTTTCCAGTTGGTGAAATCGGTCTCTGTGAACGGTCCGTCGTATGCCAATATCTTGTAAGCCTCATCCTTCATAGGTGCCGACACGTAGTTGTAGCCTGCACGGATGCAGAACTCGTTGGTCGGTTTCACTTCCATACCAACCTTGAAGGTGCTCTGTCCCTTGAGATACTTGCTAATCATGTCGTTGTGGGTACGGAAATAGGAGGTCTGGTGTCCGTCCTCAGAATACTTCATAGACGACAAATCCTGATATTCATACTCTGCACCGATTGCGAAGTAGTTATCGATGGTGTAGCCGAGACTGCAACCCAACTTCCAAGGGGTACGCAGGTCGTAGTAGTATGGGTCGTAGGTTTTCTCAGACACGAACTGGTCGTTGATATAGAGTGAAGAACCGTTGAAGTCTTGCATCTTGTACCATGTAGGGGTATGCACGGTGAGTCCGAAACGGAATGGTGAGTCGTCAATGGGTCGGCAGATAAATCCGAGTTTGAGATCCACTCCGTCGCCTGAGGTATTGTACCAGTTGCTGAAATCGTAATACACAGGCTTTCCATCGGGCATATACAAATCCAACTGCTCCTCATAGAAACTCTCACGGTTGTAGTTAATGTCGTAGAGTCCTACTGATGCTCCGAAGAAATACTTATCGAGCACATTAAGCGAGAGGTTGATGTCAGCCTGTGAGATACCTCCGTATGTGGACTTACGCATATTAGCCTTATCAGCACCGAAGCCCGTGTAGCCTGTAAACACATCCTGGCCTGTGGCATCGGTCACAAAGTTCTCACCTATAAGACCATATTTCGTCAAGTTACCATCGTCGTCATATAGTGGTGCACTCATATCAGCCAGCGCACCATCCCAAACGTTGTTGTCAAACGCTTGATTGGCAAAGTTGGCAATCTGATAGGTCTGCGAAAGTTTAATACCGCCCACAGAAAGGTTTTCGATTGGAGTGTCCTGATTGAACAGGAAATTCTTGTTCTTTACGTAGTTAACACCGAAGTTGACATACTTCACGCTACCTTCATCTACTGGCAACGAAATAAGGATACCGGCATTGTCGAGCGACATACGTGAGCCATCGTGTCCCAATGTACCTTTGGAACCGAAGACACCGCCAACTGTGAAAGCAGCATCGCTCTTGCGGAACAGACCTGTACCAGCAGGGTTAGAACTCATGAGCGACAGGTCGCCTCCAAGGGCACTCAGTGCACCTCCCATACCAACGTAACGTGCAGTACCATTGAGATCCTTTGTTGCGAAGTTTGTCGCTTCAAACATATCTTGTGCCATCATAGTGGTGCTTACTGCCACCAATGAAGCGAGGATAAACAATCTTTTCATATTATTTTCTGTTTATGAGTTTAAAATTTCAAGAGTTTAAGAAGGCTATAGTATCCCCTCCAAAGGGGGTAAATCAGCTATCTTCTACCGGCTGAGGTACGTGCGCCTCCACCTGAGCTGGCTCCTCCGCCTACACTACCGCCTCCACCGAAGCTGCTACGAGTTGAGCTACCGCTTGAGAAGCTACTGGTTGCGCTGCTACGAGTTGTAGTAGTACTTTGTGGTACACTAACTACAGTACGCTGCTGGGTCTGAGCGGCCGATGTGCGCTGCTGAGTAGTTGTAGTTGGTGTGGTGACACGCTGCTGAGTTGCAGTATTGGCTGGAACCTGTGTACGAGTAACAGTCTGTGTGTTCTGACGAACAGCCGAAGTACGGTTATCGTTGCGGTTGACAACCACCACACGGTTGTTGTTAGCATTTCCACTGACAGTATTGCCATTGAAGACCGTCCGTGTATTACCTGCAGTGCTGATGCGGTTGTTTGAACTTGCTACACCTGTACGAGTAGCGGCATTGGTGCGAGCAGCACTGGTACGGATTGAGTTTTCTGTACGTGAGGAGAAGCTGTTACGACTTCCATTTGCTGCTGCAACGGCACTGGAGCGTCCCACAGTTCCGCCTGAATAGCGGTTCTCGCTGAACGTGCCACGGTTGTAAGAGTTGCTGAAGCGGTTCGCATAGAAATGACCGCCGCCGTGCCAATAAGGTCCGACACCCCAGTAGCTCCATGCATAATATGGTGAATGCCATCCGTAGAAGGAACTATACCATGGATGCCAACTCCATCCGTAACCCCATCCGTAGTCCCAATAGAACGGGTCATAGAGGTCCCAGTAGAATGGGTCGTAGAGATAATTGTAGACGCCATAGCCGTATACCAAATCCCAATAGTACGGGCTGCTGAGAGCAAATCCGAATCGTGGGCTGTGGAATCGAAGCAGACGACGTGAATAAATGAAGTCGGTCTCTGGGTCGTACATATCAGGAGAAGTGACATAGACAGTATCTACCTGTGCTACCAGGCTGTCCTCTGCTCCCCCACCCGTTTGCCATGCTGCACCAGCATAGTTCATATTACGACGGTTGTATTCGTCCTCGTCTCTGCTATTATTATTGTAAACAGCCAGTGCTGGGCGGCTGCTTTGAGTAGATACTGACTGCTGATTCGAACGTACAGAATTAACAGTCGCATTCATGTCCTGACTCTTTTTCTTCGAAGGAGTGAAGTAAAGGTCGTCATCTTGTGCCTGCATCGACAATGAAGTGATCAGTGCCAAACCTAATGTCCAAAACAGTTTCTTATTCATACCTTATTATATTTATAGGGTTATACTTTTCGTTCACGGTGCAAATTTACAACTAAGATTCAACATACGCATCAACATTTTCCTAAAAAAAAATAGGGAAAACCCTATTTTGCCGTAAAAGCATAAAAAAGAGCGGGGAGGAGATGTGATGAAACTCCGAGTAAGTAAGATTTGAGTGCCTATGTTCCTTTGTAATCCACCGACTCGAGGTTACCCCTTTCGGGGCGTGGCCCGCCATTAGAACACAGAACGTTCTCGGTTTTCCAGATTTAATTGATGAGTATCCCAATCGATCCTATATCCCCGCTATATTTTTTGTTTGACTTGCGTCGGTTTAATATTTTCACCTGCAAATATAGCACATTCAAATTAATCCACCAAATGTTTTCGCACTTTTTTTCAAAAAAAACTTAAAAATTCTCGTAAATCAGCAAAACATCCTGCGTATCGACAACTCCATCACCATTTACATCTTGCGGAATTAATGGTTCAACAATTGTCTGTTCTTGCATGAAATCGTACACTTTCAGTACATCTTGCGAATCCGCTAATCCGTCGCCATTGATATCAGCAAACTGACAGATGGTGAGGGAAATCGTTCCGTTAGGATATTCAACAATGCCTGTGATGGGCTGATGCATGGTTCCTGCAGAGGTATAGACAGGTTGCGCACCAGAGAAGAGGCAAGTCACTTCCAGAGAACCAGGAAACAGGTCGGCATCAGCTGAGAGAGCCCAATGATTACGATCGGCATCAGTCTCTATCAAAGTATAGGAATACAACTCACCATCGGCAGGGATGATGGTGAAGCATTGGTGGTCGGCAGTAGTGTTGATATTGTTGTAACGCCATCGGCTGATAGAATAGTCGACATGTGATACCATCATACCATGACGTTTCCGTTGGTCAGTTCCACGTCCGATGTAAGTATCCCATCCTATGTTCTGACGATTTTCGATGATATAGTACTCATGATAGTTCTCTGAATTGAGTATTTTATATCCCACCCCACCTTCGCTAATCGGCAGCAACGTAAGTTTGACAGCTTCGTCGCGCTGCAGGGTTTCCAGTTTACGCCATCCCATAAAATCCTTTTCGTAAGCACTCATGCCACAAGGATGATAACCAGAAAGGCAATAGCAGCCGGTATCCATAATGTCCCAATAGTCCAATCCATAGGCAGTTCCTGCTGTATCATACAAATCAGGCATACCCAATGCATGCACCAGTTCATGGCACATCACTCCAATGCCATCGGCTTTGCCTTCGTACACCTCATTACAACAGGCATAGGCACCAAACTTCACACCCGCAATGGTATGTTGGGAAGTTGCTTCATGAGGCCAGATGGTGTTCTCGTCATCTGAACCGTTCTCGCCCTCTCCAGCATAGATAAAGTAAATCATGTCAACCACGCCATCACCATCATTATCAAAAGTATCCCAATCCGTCAGCAACTGCGCTTTAGTTACGGCATCAGCAACAAAGATATCACTATTGCGGTCGTGGCCACTGGAATTATTCTGCCCATAATATGCATAGGACTTATCGAGGGTCACAGGTCCGATAATTTCGAACTCAGGCAAGAACAAACTATCACTTTGCTGCACGAAATAGTCACGCACAGCTCCATAGCTCCCTGCACCCTGATACAGCATTCCATCACGCGAACCATTACAATAGAAATCATAGAACTGACGGACCGAATTATTGCCGACAGCAACAGAGAAAGACAAATCAACAAAATCGACCAACACCACCGGTACACGCTGTACCCCCATCGAACGAAGCGGGGCATCGAGTTGAGAACCTGTCCGTCGGGAAGGAGTATTCCATGGTGCACGATAGGTGGGTGCCGATGCCACCGCACCAACCTTGCGAATACGGGGTTTCACTGTTGCACTCACTCCCATCCACACACAACACATACACATTATGATGGTCAAGATTCTTCTCTTCATTCAGTAGCCTCAAATTGTTTCGGCGGCAAATTTACGAATAATCTGTGTATTTGGCAAACAACAACACCCCAAAAAACTGTTTCCTGCGTCTTTTTTATGTAATAAAACAAGGAATCGTAGCTCACGAATGAAACTTTTTTCGTAACTTTGCAGTCGAAAGTCGCATAAAACTAATTAATCATTTTTAAACGTACAAAGTATGAATATCAAAGACTACAATTTTGATGGCAAGAAGGCCATCGTTCGCGTTGACTTCAACGTACCTATTCAGGACGGTAAGATTACCGACATGACTCGTATCAATGGTGCTGCTCCTACGCTCAAGCTGATTCTTGAGAAGGGTGGAAGCCTCATCATCATGTCGCACATGGGTAAGCCTAAAGGCAAGAAGAAACCAGAGCTGTCACTTAGCCAAATTGTGGACGCAGTGAGCCAGACTCTGGGTGTTCCTGTAAAGTTTGCTCCCGACTGTGCTGATGCCAGCGAAGCAGCTGCTGCACTGAAGAAGGGCGAGGTATTGCTGCTTGAGAACCTCCGTTACTATCCAGAAGAGGAAGGTAAGCCAGTAGGTATCGAGAAAGATGACCCTGCCTATGAGGATGCAAAGAAAGAGATGAAGGCTCGTCAGAAGGACTTCGCAAAGAAGTTGGCTTCATACGCTGACTGCTATGTGATGGATGCCTTCGGTACCGCTCACCGCAAGCATGCTTCTACTGCTGTTATTGCTGACTACTTTGACGCCGACAATAAGATGTTGGGGCTGCTGATGGAGAAGGAAGTACAAGCAGTCGACAACGTGCTCTCAAATATCAAGCGTCCATTCGTTGCCATCATGGGCGGTTCAAAGGTATCAAGCAAGATTGGTATCATCGAGAACTTGCTGGGTAAGGTTGACAAGCTCATCCTTTGTGGTGGTATGACTTACACCTTCTCAAAGGCACATGGTGGTGAAATCGGTAACTCAATCGTAGAGCTTGACAAGCTCGATGTTGCCCTCAACGTAGAGAAGATGGCAAAGGAGAATGGTGTAGAACTCGTTCTTGGTACTGACTCTATCTGCGGTGACAGCTTCTCAAACGATGCTAAGCAGCTAGTATGTCCATCAAACGCAATTCCAGAAGGTTGGGAAGGTCTTGATGCAGGTCCTGAAACTCAAAAAGCATTTGCTGCAGCTATCAAGGGTGCAAAGACCATCCTCTGGAACGGTCCTGCAGGTGTATTCGAGTTCGATAACTTCTGTGCAGGCTCACGCGCTGTAGGTAACGCAGTAGCTGAGGCAACAGCAGAAGGTGCCTTCTCACTCATCGGTGGTGGCGACTCTGTAGCATGTGTCAACAAGTTCGGTCTTGCTGATAAGGTTTCTTACATCTCAACAGGTGGTGGTGCTTTGCTCGAGGCTATCGAAGGTAAGGTACTCCCAGGAGTAGCTGCTATCAAAGGATAAGAAGACCCACCCAAAGACCCTCTCCCCGCTCCCCCTCTATGGGGAGGACTTTTATGGAGGGGAGTGGGATGAATGCTGATAATAAGTGAAAGCAATTTCATCAATATTGTTAACAACTGTCGTACTGAGCATGTTTTGTGCATGCCAGTACGGCAGTGTTGATAATGAAAAGGGAGTCAAGGACTCAGACTCAGCCGTAATCCACATTGCTGTACTACCTACAGAGGAATGCCGTCCTTTCTATGTAGCACAGCAGCTTGGGTTATATGACTCGTTGGGCGTGGAAGTGAAGCTCGACACCTTCATGGCTGCGATGGATGCCGATACTGCCTTTATGAATAATAAGGTGCAGCTGTTAGTATCCGACTCGCTGAAGGCCCGTTATCTCAACAGCATCGTGAAACGTGATTCCATCCAGTCGATTATCACAGACACCCTGCGGCTCTCGTTGATGACAGGTAAGCCGACACGTATCAAGGCCATTAGCAGTTTGAAAGAGAAAATCGTTGCGGTGACACGCAATTCAGCACTCGACTACTTTGCCGACTTGACAATGGATAAAGCAAATATCAAGCGCGAGTATTTGAACCGTCCGCAAATCAACAACATCGCATTAAGAGCCGATATGCTCAACCTGAACCAATACGATGGTGCCATCCTACCAGAACCTTTCGCCACACAGTGCGAGGAACAGGGTGCCTATCGCATCAACACCGTCAATGCACCGCTGATGCGGGTACTGGTGAAGAAGAGTGTGATGAAGAAACGCAAACAAGATATCGAACGAATCAAAGAAGCCTACACAATAGCCAAACATGCCAAATAAGAATATCTACAGCGAACTGCAGCAGGGCAACCTGATTGATGCACTTGTGATGCTGCAAACCAAGGTGAGCAGTCTGGGTGACTGGCAGCTCCAGCAAGACCTGGAGCGGGTGCGAGACACCTATTCCACCATGCTGTCCTATTTGGCGCAAGGCATTGAAGACCCTAAAGCTCAAAGCATCCGTATCGACCTGATTCAGCAGGCATACTCTGTGAACGACAGAGCCAATCGGGCAATCACTTTGAAGAAATCGCCGTTCAATAAATACTGTCAGGTTTACACACAAAACAAGGCTGAAGCACTCGATGTACCTACCACACAAGTGGCATTAGAGACCGTAAGCGAAGAAATCAAGCGTCTGCTCTCCGACATAGACCAGCGTGAGAGCATTCGCCAGCACGACCTGAAGGCTGCTGTCCTTCAACACGACAAACTCATCGGACAGTTGTTCAATCACACGTGGACATCCGACATCTGGACCAAGAGCGACTATACCCTCTACACCCAACTGATGGAAAGCAAGCAACTGCCTGCCGACGATAAGGCCATCATCATCAGTGCCCTCACATTGGCTTGCTACGAACTGTTTGACGCCCGGAAACTGATGTTGCTGTTCGATAGCTATCTTCACCGCGATGTCGAGGTAAGCCAGCGTTCGCTCGTCGGACTGATATTGCTCATCATCCGCTTCGACAGCCGCCTGAGTTTTTACCCGCAAATCAAATCACGCTTCACCCTGTATTGTGAGAACAAACAGTTTATCGAAGAGAGTTTCCGCGTCCTGATGCAGCTGCAATATAGCAAGATGACTGACTCGGTGAGTGCGAAGATGACACAAGACATCATGCCTGCCATCCTGCGCTCCTCACGTTTCAAAGGCATCGACCTGCGCAATCTCGACCAGGAACTGACGAAAAACGGTGAGAACCCCGAGTGGCATCAGAACACGAAGGACGACACGAGAGCCGAGAAGATGATGCAGCAGATGACCGACATGCAAACTGAAGGAGCAGATGTCTATTGGAGTTCGTTCGTCTCGCTCAAAGGATTCGCATTCTTCTATCAGCTCCATCATTGGTTCGCTCCCTTCTCATTTGAATACCCTGAATCGTATCAGTTTGCCCAATCGATGCGGCCAGAGATATTACAGACGGTGAAGGCCCTATTCCAATTAGCTCCGTTCTGCAGCAGCGACAAGTACTCGTTTATTTTCATGATGGACAGCGTGAAGCAGACGGGACAAGACATGATTGTAAACCAAATCAATTCACAGCTCAATGAGGAAGGAGGCAGCGACATCTTTGAGCAAATCAAACCACGTGTCCGAAAAGCAAAGGAAGTGTCGCGTTGCTACATCTTCGACCTCTATCGCGTGTTCAAGGCCTACCCCTATCATTCTGAGCTATTCGACCCCTTCGGCAAACAGCTCGTCAATTTCTCTCCCCTCTATTTCGACACCCTCAAACCGCTGACCGACAACTATGACGACACCCTCACGTTGGGTGAATTCATGATGCGCCGAGGTGCCTATGCTGATGCGTTGGCCCTCTTCAACAAACTCCAGCCTCAGGAGCGGGAAGAAGACAGCGATCTGTGGCAGAAGATGGGCTTCTGTATGCAGAAGAACGGAGACATGATGTTTGCCTTACAAATGTATCGCATCGCCCATCAACTCAATCCTAATTCCAAATGGACGGTGCAGCATCTGGCCCAGACAGCTTTCGAGGTGAAGAACTTCGACGAGGCTGAGAAACATTTCGACCTATTGCTTGCCGACGATGAGGACAACCTGAAATGGCTCTACAAGAAGGCTGAGTGTATGTTCAGACAAGGGAAATATGAGGAAAGCCTACCTACGCTATATAAGCTCTCATATCTTGACGAGAAGACAGAGAAGGCGCAAGAGATGCTGGCTTGGGGACAGTTGATGACAGGCAACAGCGAAAAGGCAGAGAAGATTCATACCGAACTGATGGAACAGAACCCATCGGTGCGCAATAACATCAATCTGGCTCATCTCAAACTTAAGAAAGGAGAGGTGCAGAATGCCTATAACTTCTATGCGGCAGCCTATAAACTGGCGAAAAACGAGGATGAGTTCATGAAAGCGTTTTGGGAATGGCGCCCCTATCTGCAACAAATCGGGCTCGATGCCGAACGTATGAAACTGATGCTTGATTCGGTAAGGATGAAGGAAGTTGAAAGTTGAAAATTGCGTAGCATGATTAGTAAAAACCAAATAAAGTATCTCAAGAGTCTGGAACTCAAGAAGTTCCGCGACCAGCATGGTGTGTTCGTAGCCGAAGGTCCGAAGGTGGTGAACGACCTCAAGGGGCACTTCGAGCTGGTGGAGTTACTCGAAGGTGAAGATGCCGACCGTGTCAGTTTCCTCGATACACCCCAACATGTCTTTGCTGTATTCAAGAAAGCTGCCGAGGTATCCATTCCTTCTCCTCACGACGAACTGATGCTGGCACTCGACGACGTGCAGAATCCAGGCAATCTGGGTACGATTATCCGTTTGGCCGACTGGTTCGGAATCACACATATACTCTGTTCACGCGGCTGTGCCGATGTCTACAACCCCAAGGTAGTACAAGCCACGATGGGAGCTTTGGCACGGGTTCAGATACATGAAACAGACCTCCCGCAGACCATCGCCAACCTGCAATCAGGAGCCGAATTTCCCGTCTACGGAACCTTCCTCGATGGCGACAACATCTACCAAAGCACTTTGCAGCCCCACGGCCTCATCGTCATGGGCAACGAAGGACATGGTATCTCAGCCGAAGTGGCTACCCTCGTCAGCCATCGATTGCTTATCCCCAATTATCCACAAGGACGCGAAACCAGCGAATCACTCAACGTAGCCATCGCTACTGCCATCGTATGTTCAGAATTCAGAAGAAGAGAATAAGAGACTTTAGACATGAGACACTAGACTTTAGACAGTGGTGTTGCACTTTTTCAATCTTGTTGTTGGCTCTGTTGGCAACTGGATGTTCCGTGGATCGTTTCGTAGGCGACGACGAACTCTTTCTGAAAGACACGAAGGTGGTTTCTGCTAACCGAAAGGCGACGAAGAGTCTGATGCTTGACGATTACATCCTGCAGACTCCCAACAGCAAATGGTTTGGTGCAAAGATTCCGCTCAAAATCTACTGCCTCAGCGGTGTCGACACAACCAATTGGGCTACCCGTCTGTTCCGTAAGATTGGCCAAGACCCTGTCATCTATAGTCCCGAAAAGGCAGAACGTACCATTCAAGACCTCCGTCAGGTACTCTACAACGAGGGTTACATGCACAACGACATACAGCTCGATAAACATGTAAAGGGCAAAAAAGTGGCAGTCTCCTATCTCGTCGACCCTGGCACACAGTTCACCATTCGAAACATCGAGCGACAGGTAGAAGACCCTGTATTGCGACAATTGCTCTGTCATGAAGACACGCTGAATTCCCTGCTTCAGCATGGCATGCCCTTCAACATCAACCGCCTGAACGAAGAGCGTACACGTATCGCCACCCGCCTGCGCAACATAGGCTATTACAAGTTCTACAAAGAGCTGATTACCTTCGTGGCCGACACCTGTCAGGGCAGTACCGAAGTCGACATCGCCATGAACATACGCCTGCACCTCGACAACGGCCGCTCCGACCCCCATCCACACCAGCAGTACCGCATCGGGCAACTCAACTATTTCGTCGACACCAACGGCATCACAGATACGCTTCAGTTGAACAAGGTGGAACACAAAGGCACCAACATCTACTATGGCGACCGACTGCGTTTCCGTCCCAATCTACTCACATCCAACACTCTGTTCCACACTGGCGACCTCTACAATGAGGAGTATCAGAAACTCACTTACCGCTACCTCACCCGTCTGCAGGCTCTCAGCTACTCCAACATCAAGTTCGAGGAACGCGAAGACAGCAACGTCCCTACCCTCGACTGTAATATAGTAGTCAACCATGCGGCATCCAAGTCCGTCAGCTTCGACCTCGAAGGCACCAACTCGGCAGGCGACCTCGGTATCGCAGCTAGTACATCGTTCCTCCACAAGAACCTCTTCCGTGGCTCCGAGTCACTCACCGTAAAGCTGCGTGGCGCCTACGAAGCCATCACAGGTCTTGAAGGTTACGAAGGCCACAACTACATCGAATGGGGCGGCGAGGCCACACTCGGATTCCCCGGATTCCTGTTGCCGATTGTCTCAAAGCGATTCGGAGCCACACATGGTGCCACCTCTGAAATCTCGCTGCAATACAACATGCAGAACCGCCCGGAGTTCAACCGCCGCGTCCTCACTGCAGCATGGCGCTACAGGTGGAACAACCAGAACCAGAAAGCCACCCACCGCTTCGACCTGCTCGAAATCAACTACGTCTACATGCCGTGGATATCAAAGACCTTCAAGGAGCAATATCTCGACTCCCTCGGCAAGACCAACGCCATCCTAAAGTACAACTACGAGAACCTGCTCATCACCAAACTCGGCTACACCTACGCCTACAACTCCCTCGGCACGGCCACCACATCCACCTACGGCAAGAACGCCTACACGCTGAAGTTCAACATCGAGACTGCGGGCAATCTGCTTGGCCTCACTACCGACATCTTCGGAGCCAACCGCACCGACGACGGCAAGCGTAAGTTCTGCGGCATCGCATACGCACAGTATGTCAAGGGCGACTTCGACTTCTCCAAGAGCTTCCGCATCGACAAAAACAACTCCGTAGCCATCCACGCAGCATTCGGCATCGCATACCCCTACGGCAACTCCAATATCCTGCCCTTCGAGAAGCGCTACTTCGCAGGAGGAGCCAACAGCGTCCGAGGCTGGTCAGTACGCTCACTCGGTCCCGGAGCCTACGACGGAGCCGACCGCGGCATCAACTTCATCAACCAGTCGGGCGACCTCAAGCTCGACCTCAGCATCGAATACCGCGCCTACCTCTTCTGGAAGTTCAACGGAGCCCTCTTCATCGATGCCGGTAACATCTGGACCATCCGCGACTATGCCGACCAGCCAGGCGGAGCATTCCGCCTCAACAGCTTCTACCGCCAGATAGCCATCGCCTACGGACTCGGCCTCCGTATGAACCTCGACTTCTTCATCATCCGCTTCGATGCAGGCATGAAAGCCATCAACCCCGCCTACCACGGTCGAGGCCACTACCCCATCACCCATCCCGTCCTCAGCCGCGACTTCGCCTTCCATTTCGCCGTAGGCCTCCCGTTCTAACATGACCTGAGCCTGTCGAAGTGTCAATAAAAAAAGGAGCCGCTTGGCTCCTAATTTTTACATTTTCTCATTGTTACATTTTGTCCAAAGAGGCTGAACTGCTTAGTAGTTGAAAGCGAGGGTAATCGTTTTCTCTTCTTGCGCATCTAATGTGAGGGTTTGCGGCAGGATATATACCCCACCCTTCTGTGCGCTGTAGTAACGCAGTTGCAAAGTCTCATTCTCGGCTGTCCGGAACACGGGGAATGACTTTCCAACAACTCCTGTTCCGCGACAATCATCGCCCACGAAGGCTGCCACGCGGTCGTCGTCTGTTGCCACAAAAGGAATTATTGCAGGCAGTTCGACCGTCAGGTAGTTTTTCACAGGATATTTCGAAACACCCAGAATCAGTGGCGGCACGAAATCCACATCGTAGCCATAAGTTATCTCTGTGGCGAAACTCTCTTTACCCTCCAACGTGAACATCTGATGTAGGGCTGCACAATAGTAACTGAGGGAGAATATGACATTGCGGTCGGTACTGTTGCCTCGAATCTTCAACACAAAGTAAATGTTACCATTCGAATCTACGTTACGTATGGAGGGAACAGCTCGGCACTCGCCATTGATAAGCACAGTCATCAGGTCTGCATCCGTGGAGTAAGGCACCAACTCGTCTTGCAGTTTTACCAGAATGAACATTGAACTTTCAAACTTCGTCGGGTCGGGAGCCTCCCAATCTGGCGCAGAAACGTCACCCATGAAGTCCACGCTCCATGCTGGTTGTTCTGCGGTGACAAACGTGTAAGCATGCGACGTATCATCGTCGTCCGATGAGCAGCCCACAAATGCGAGGGCTG
This sequence comes from Bacteroidaceae bacterium, assembly GCA_017615245.1. Classification (GTDB taxonomy): domain Bacteria; phylum Bacteroidota; class Bacteroidia; order Bacteroidales; family Bacteroidaceae; genus Colivivens. The sequence goes on along the minus strand of JAGAAL010000002.1, from coordinate 11,091 downwards.
CCATCAGCATTATAATCTTGGCTATTTTCATACGCATTATTATTTGATAATTTGTTTCTTTCCGTTAAAGATATATACGCCTGGATGTACGGGACGCCCGTTGAGTTTGAAGCCCTGCAGCGACCACCAGCCTTCGTTTGACAATTGTTCTGCCTGTGTGAAGTCAATCTTGGTCGGCAAGCGGAGCGAACCGCTGATGGCATCTGGCTGGTAGTTCATCTCTCCATTTGTCGTAGCGATGATTTCACCCTCACGTTCGATAGTGAACGACATCGGAACTTCCATTTCACCGTTGACGCTTAGGAAGAAGAGAGGCTCTGCGTTCTGCATTTCTTCAGCAAACAATGCACTGGCCTCGCCTACTGCCTCGCCGTTAGCATACGCTACCAGGCGATCACCTTCCTGTATATCAACACCTACGGCTTCTGCCACAACAGTCATCGTTGTACGATGGGCAACACTGCGTCTTGGAGCCACCGCACCGACATCAATGAACGTAGCACCCGGCTCGTAGTATGGATAGCGGAATGTCACCTCACCAGCCTTCTGGCGATAGAGCATATAGCCTTCGCCTGGCTTCATATACTTCAGTGATCCCATCCATGCCGTAGCGCCGTCACTACCCTCGTAGAACTGTGCAAACTCATCCTGACTCTTGATGATGTCACCGTCCTTGGCAAAACTCCAGTATTCACCCAAAGCTGTTGCCACAGGCAAGTCCACCAATGGTGTATAGCCAATACTGTTCCATCCTTGCTTGACGTGGATGAGACGGTCATCGGGATCTTTCAGACTCGTGCCATAGAAGTCGATTTCGTAGTAGTCTTGCGTCTTTACCCGATAGCTCAAAGCATTCGACAGTCTAACCTTGCTAATATCCGTCTTGGTGTTGCTCATCCATTGTCCGTTCTTAAAGGTCAGCGACAGGTCTTGAGAGTCCTCGGTCACAATGTCACCTTCTTTCCAATCGAACAACATGAGTAATGAATCAACATGTTCGAACGATTCATTATATACATTGAACGAAATCCAGTTCCAACCAGGATTGAGTTGCAAGTGCTGGATGTATAGGTTGCTTGCTATCATCTTCAACGGATTCTTCACGGAACCTTCAACCGTCTGGTCGCCAAATGAAATCGACTTTGGTGTCTGTAGCAGCATCGTCTTATCCGTTTCATAATGCCACAGAAGGAAGTGGAGCGGTGTAGGCTTATTATCATCACTGTAAATGGTCATGTAAACCATGCTCAGCCCCGTTTTGGAGTCATACGAAACATTGGCTTTACCCATGCAATGTCCATCGGCATCAAAGGCTCCCACAAGATCTCTTGAATCAGTAACGATAGCATCGCCGATGCTTACTTGTCCAATCACATTCATCGAATAGCGTTTCCTATCTGATATCACATACCAATCAGGTTCTGTTCCCTGGACAGTCATCTCTAACTTCAGAGGTTCCGACAATCCGTTCTCATCGGTCAGGTAGATGATTTCATCATAGGCACCTGCGTTCAGACCACTGCTAATGTGGAAGTTCAGCTGCTGGGTTTCCTGTGCTTCTATTATGTATTTACACTCTTCAACCGTCATCCAGCGCGGCAGTCCCTCAATGGTGTAGGTGTGATCAGCACCGCTTGTATTGATGATGTTTACCGAGAAGTAGGAATCCCATCCGTGATAACCAGTATGAGTATGGGTACGTTCCTTCCATTGCAACGGGTTGCGATTCACATAGAACGACTCCGTAGCAGGCGAAGCCATATAGTTGCCGTTCTTATCTGGGATATCGAACACCGTGACATATACCGTTCGCTTGTTAATCTTCTTGTCAAGTTCGTCGATGTTCACAAGCAGTTGGTTATCCCTGCCCACAAAGCTGAAGTTCAGATTCTTCAGTTCTTGATAAGGTTGAACAGGTGCACCCAGTGTCTGGTCGATATGGCTCATGATTTCAGCAACGGGATTAACGAACACGCTATCAGTTGATATATGCTCTACGCCGTCCTCATCAGTGGTAATAACTTGGTTCAAGGCGTATGGGAACAGCAACAGTTCGTTCTGCATCGTGCGTTCCTGACGACTGAAGTTCAAATAGGTAATAAGACCTGTTTCGCTGCCTCGTGGACTCTTCTTCGAGAAACGCTTGATGAGCGTCGTTGGCAATGCCTGCTCAAAGAGGCAGAGTTCGTCGATATATCCTGTCAATGCATAATCGTAGTGCTTTTGCTCTGGGTTCTTACCTTCCTCTTGCCATACCATGTTGCCCAAGAAGAAGTTGTTGCCTGTCATACCGCCCAGCTTGTCAGTCATGAACGAAGCCTTCAGCACGTTGTCAACATAGATATTGCATACCTGACGCGAACGGTTCACCGTCATTGCATAGTGGTGCCAAGTGTCGTCGCTGTAGTTGTCGCCCAGCTTATACTCCTCACCGTTCGAGCGGTATTTCAGCGTCTCTCCCTCAAAACCGATGAAGAAACGATCAGCGGCATTCACATCGGTTGCCCTACCCGATCCGTTGCTCAGCAAGGCACCGCGTCCATTACTGTTCGTTCTGAACCAGAACATCAGGGTGTAGTCCTGCTCGCTTGTGCGAGCCATGAAATCGCTCTGCAGTTGCAAGCCCTTCACGCTGCGTGCCTCTGTCTTGTCGAGCTTCAGCGACATACCACGCGGCAATGCCCATGTTGCGCCCGTCAACGTCAAGTTGGCACTACCGATACCATAGTCTATGGCAGTCAGACCTTCACCATCGTCCATCGGATAGTAGTCGGTCAGTCCCATCTCATACCCCGTCAGCTGTCGCTTGCCGTAGGTATTGATTAAGGTCTGATCTAAGGCACGGTTCCATACACGGCCTTCCAACATGCGTCCTTTGTAGTAGCTGCGCTTAGCAAGTTCGCTCTGGTTGGTAGAGCCGAATATCAGCGTTCCGTAGCCGCTATAGGTCACGTCGTCCTTGCTGCCGATGAGCGAGTCGTTATAGAGGTAAAGCTTCTTGGCGCTGTTGTCAAGCACCATGACTACTTGGTTGAAGTAGTCAAAGTCGATGGCTTTGTCGCTCACCAAAGTCTTGTCGTCCACCACAGCTTTCAACTTTCTGTCTTTCGTTACCCACAGCTGCAGATTGTGGCCGTCGGTACCATGACTGAATATAGGCATATCCACACCCGTCTTGTCGGGCTTCACCATCACGTCGATGCTGAAGCTCTTGTCGGTGAAGTTACGCCGCGACTGAGATGCCGCATAGCCACTACCGCCAAACAGCAGCGAAGGTTCCTCATGGATAGACGTCTCGTTGGTCTCGCCCACCACTTCGAAGTTGGTGATGTGGCTCAGGTAGTTATGCTCTATCTCCTCTGAGAAGTTGAAGATGATGTTGTCTCCTGGCCCCAGAATGCCATTCTTTGGATCTGCCGAGCCGAAGAGTTGCGGACGACGGGTGTCCTTCACACCCGATAGCACGGCTGACGAACTGGTAATGAAGTCGTTGCCGTTGCGGCAGAACAGCACGGCCCTCAGGTCGTAGGCTTTCTCCATCTCCTTGCCGTCGCCGTAGAAGCGTGTATTGATATAGCCGTTCTCAGGAATCATCTCCTTCGTACCGCTGGCAGCATTATAGAGGTCCTTGTCTTTATAGAATCCGCAAAGGTTGGTCCAGTAGTCATCGCCGCGAGTCGATTCCTTATATTGAAGCTCTATGTGGTCGAAGTTCTTCTGGTTCTTGTTGAAGTCGCTGATGATGACAGGCATGTACCAGCCACGGATAGAGTCGTAAGGCGCATCGGTGTTCATAATCCACTTATCGCCTGGCGATGAAATCGCTATCGCTCCAGCCTGTCGCAGATAGTGAACGGAGAACGACACCTCGCTATACGTGTCAATATCGCCCATCGAGAGGAGGCCGAGGGTCAGGTCTTCATAGTCGAAGTCTTCAGTAGCCCACACTTCAATGGTCTTCTCAGTCACCTCGCCCGGAACAAGCCTTACAGTCATACCAGCTGTCGTCAGCGGCATTCCGTCACACATCACCTTGGCACCCTTCGGGTTCGTCTTGTCATCCAAATAGAAGGTCCAGTAAAACAGCATGCCGCCGATAGCCTCGGGTTGCTCGCTGTCGTTCGTCAAATAGACCTTGAAACGTGCAGGCTCGTCAAATGGTACTCCGCTGATGCTCTGCTTGTCCATCTTGATGACGGGGTTCTCGATTCGCTTCGTGCGCTCGTCGAGTACAGAACCCGTGCTGTAGAAGTGAGTCTTGCGCTCAGGCTCCCAAGGCTGGACCGTAGCACCGCCACGTGTGCGGTAGATGAATCCGCGAGGCTTGATCATGTCTTTCACGATGTTGCGTGAACCTACATTGCGGTCGAGGAAGTATTCCATATAGTCCACGTTGTTCAGGAAGTTCTCCTCCACGAAGACATCAAGCTTGCCGTTTGTGATCGTTGTCTCATCGCGTGAGTCAATCATTGTTGAGTAATAGACATCAACGTCGAGGTGGGACTTCTTGTCCATCTTGATGTCGAAGCTCTCCTTACGGCTGTATTTGGTTGTTTCGTTGCTCTTCGGAGTAATACCGAATGCCGCTACAGGAGTGAGGCCAAACTTCCAAGTCAAACCCACGAACTTGATTTGCCACTCTGCAAGCGGACTGGTGTTGGTTTGCGCGAACGTGTCCAAACTGGTCTTATCGATCGCCATATTTTTGGATAACAATCCTGCCAGGTACTTACCGACTGTATTTCCGAGAAGAACACCTATGTCAATCGCGGCAGTCGCTACTGCATCGCCGGCTGTATAGCCCTCAGGATTATTAGGATCAGTATTTGCAAAGTAGTTGTGCGTGAAGTCGGTGCCGAACCAGTTATAAGATGAGGTGTTGGAGTACTCAGTCGAGAAGTCCTCACTATAGCTTACACCTCCGCCGCCGTCGATGTCGAAGTTCTTCATCTTATTGGTAGCCGTCAGTTTCTCCTTCTCGTTACGGGCTATCATATTAGCCCACGTGAGGATGGTCTCACAATAGTCTTTCACCTTGTCTTCCTCCGCTCCTTTATAACCGTTAGGCAGCACAATGAGGTAGTTGATGCCCTCCTGAGCTTTCTTGATGGTCGTATTATATACCCAGCTCCAGCTGTCATCACCCATGTTGACATCCTTGGCGGTGTTCATCATCGCAAACTTATCGTCATCAGGCTCGCGTAGCGACCAATAGACAGGTTCTTTCGTATCATTTGCCAGTTTCCGGGCTTCAGCCTCAGAGCCTGTAAACATCAGTTCGCGACATTGCTTAACCAACTGCGGTATGAGTTGTTTCAAAATATACTGCTGCGAATGAACGAAGGTTGAGGTCACCTCCTGACCTAAGCCGATTACCTCGGTACGTACCAAGTGGATGAGCGAGTCATTTTCGTCACGTCCTTGTGCTATCTCCAGCATGCGTCCGGCTGCTCTGGCTCCTGCGTTCACGCGGAACACAGAGTCGTTCACAGCCTGGATGGCTATCGTCGGACGAACGAACATATTGGTTTCCATACCCATATAGACGTCGGCTTCGGCACCCACCATCGTTGCGGCACTTGAGGTCGTGATGTCTTCGTTGGCTGTCATCGTGTAGGCAAAGGCACGTTGACCTGTACCAGAGAACACGAGGTCGATACTTGTATTGAAAACACCCGAAGTAGTACCTACCTGACCATAGTTGGCACCGCCACCAACACCTGCCCAGACACCTGTGTAGAAATTCTGTCCCGAACCGGCACTGATGCCAAAGCTGAGACCGCCCTTCCATGCCATATCCATCTGGTAGGCGAGTTTCAACGTAGAGCCTTTGCTCAGCTTAGCAGAAGAGCCGCCGCCTGGTGGGTCGCGCAGGATATCGACGAGCACAGGTCGCTTGATGGTCAGGATGTCCTTAGCCCCTTGTTTTGCACGCTGTGTGAAGACATATCCCTTCAGCGGTTCGCCTTCTATGGTCACTCCGTCGCGCTCCATCGTGAAGGTCACGGTGCTGAGTGCGTCCTTGCCTGTCAAGAGATATGGCAACTCTGTCGGGTGCATGGTGTAGATGCCCTCGCCGTTCTCGTCGAGTCTGAGGGTATCACGTTGTGCTCCGTTGGCAAATCCGTTGTAGATGTTGACGAATCCGCCTTCGAGTTTCACCACATCCACGGTGTCGCTATGTACATTATTATTATAATAGTAGCGTTCTACAGCCGAGAGCTTGATGGAATAGTTGCGGTCGGTGCTGAACACAGGATATCCGAACGTATAGTGTGTGGTCGTGGTTTCGACGCCAGTCTTCTGATTCTTCGTCGTTACAGGGTATGCAACCTGAATCTGCTGCTTCTCGCCTGTCAATGTACGCATAGAGTATGCTTTCTCGCCGAAGTAGTCGAACTTGTCGAAACCTACTTGCTTGCGTTCGAGGAGAACCGGTGAGCGGTAGATGCGGTTGTAGATAGCATTATAGGTCACATCTACGCTGGTCACGGTCTTGTTATCGGCAGCCTTCCATTCACCCGTATAGTGGTCTGTGTGTGATTTGATAGAGTCGGTCAGGTCGATGACGTCACCTGTCTGTCCTTCCTGGAACAGGGTTGCGTAGCCCTGAGCGGTAATCTGCTGTATCTTCCACTTCACAGGTGGCAGTTTCACCATGTACTCTCCGGTATGCACGTCGGGGGTTACCTCCATGCGGTATGGAGTGGTATGCACGCGTGTGTGGTAGTTGAACTTCTTGTCGTGAGCCTTATGTACATAGATGGTGTCGTGCTCTTTCTTGCTGCGGTCGGTGATGTCGAACACCAGTCGTGAGGTGTTGTCGCCTTCCAGCACGAATACCATCTTCAGGTCGTCGCCCAGGTTGTTCTTCGAGAGGGAGTTAGCCAATGGCAGGTCGCCTTGATCCTTACCTCCGGCTACACGACCTATGAGTGTCACCTTTGTCTGGTCGTAGAAATACACATCAGCCTTGTCGTTCGAGAACAGCACGTTGGTCTCCGTACCATTCATATAGTAACCGTCCTGCCAGAATTCGTGACCGTCCTTGAAGGCTTGGATGGTGTGTTTCTTGCCTGGCACCATACGGAACGAGAACTTACCCTCGAAGTCGGTCTTCACAGGGCCGGAAGCATTCTTCACTTCCTTGCCATCCACCTTGAAGCTTACGTTCTGCACAGGGATGCTGGTACCCTCGTACATCACAAAGCCTGAGAACTTCACGCTGCTGGTGATGGTAAAGTTCTTGTCGGAATACTGGTTGGTATTGCCGTCAAACTCAGCAGTTCGTGTATCTCCGCCCGTCTGGTTGGTCGTAATATTGTATGCACCTGTGGTTTTGTTCCAATAAGGCAGTCCGTCGATGCAGTAGTAGCCGCGCTCGTCGGTAACGGCTGTTCCACCCGTGGTGGCGGAAGTCTTTCCATCAGGAACAGCTGATACGGTCACTCCCGGCACGCCTGTTCCGTCGGAGAAGCGCACATAGCCTTCTACAAGTCCTGTCTGTACGCAATGGCCGGGAACCCACTTGGTGTCCTCATACTGCCGGCCTTCGCAGTCGTTCACACCACGCACCTTATATTCATAATTACGGATGGCAGAGACGTTCTTGTCCTCATATTCCATCACGCTCAGCTGGGTGGCAATACAGATGGAGTCTTTTCCATTCACCTCGCGGCGCCACACCTCGAAGTAGTCCATAGCGTCCTCACCTTCGAGATTCCACTCTAACAGTACGGAGCTTTGCAGCGTCGTTGTCTTGAGCGACTTCTTGTCGATGTGCCCCAGGTTCTCATAATAGAACTTATCGGCTGGCAGCTTCACATCGGTCACACTACCCGATACAGGGGTTGAGAACTGCACCTGTTTCATGACAGGTTTTCCGCTCTGCCAGCACCAATTGTCGGGAGCTGAGTTCGACTGCTTGCCCTGATTTACATCCCACTTATCTCTGTACTTGGAGTCTTGTATAACATTCAATATATTATTATCGCCCCTCGCGATAGTGTAACAGTTTCCAAACGTTCCATCCAAAGCACCGCTGGAAACCGAAATATACACGTAGCTGTTCGACACTACCGACATTACATTGGCATCGATATAGCCTACGACACCTCCGAAACCTCCTACTTGGGCGCCAGCAGGGCCGAAACTGCCGTCACTGAAGCAGTTGCTGACATACAGGGTTGCGGGATCGCCGATTGAGTCAACACAATGTCCCACCAATCCGCCAGATGCACAGTCGGTGGAGCTTAGTCCCGTCTGCATCGAGAAAGTCGAATGGCAGTTCTCAAGGAACAGCATTCCTCCATCCAGCTGTCCCACAATACCACCTGCATGCGGGGAACCGGCTGAGCCTGAGCCTGACACTTTCAGGTTACAGATGACAGCTCCGTCGGCAACATGCATGAAAGGTCCTAATGCTGACACATATTTCGCATTATTGGGGAATTTGACGTTCAGCGTATACCCGTTGCCGTTGAAGTTACCCGTATAAGCAGGATGTCCAAGCGCATTATACCTGTACCCCAGATAGTAACTGGCATCCTCTTCTCCATCCAACGTGATGTTATTGGTCATGATGGCATTAGGAGCCACAGACTTACGATCAAACAGTTTGTTGGCATAGCTTTTATAGTCAGCAAGGCTGTTCAGCACAGCAAAAATCTCACCCTCGCCCTTGCCTATCGGCGACTTGGTTCCATCGACGATGAAGCGCATGTCATAGGTGACACACGAGCGGTTGAGCGTCAGCTCTGCCTCGCACTTACGGTATTGTTCGTCGGTCAATACGGTCACGAGGCTATCGACGAATTGTCCTGCTTTATTGTACATCTTCGTCACAACCTTTATCTCAGCACGGTCGTCCCACACATAGTTGTGCGAATTGTCGTTCTCTGTCCATTTCCACGTCACCTTTGCCTTATGCTCGTTCAGGTCGCTCCATGCTGCGGTGACATCCTTCGGCTTCATGAGTTCCAGGGTAGCGAACTGCGGCTGCACGTAAGCCACGGTCGGGTTCTTATCCTTACCCCACAGTTGCTCTGTCGTAGCACGCAACACACGGTAGCGCACTAGCGGAATACCTATTTTCTTGTCGATATGTTCGGCCTTCAGCGACGATATGAGTGTAGAGTCGCGATACAGGTAGTTCTCCGTCTTGCTGTCGTACATCACATCCGATTCCAAATCCTCAAAGTCCTCCAGCTTACCCGTCAGCGAGCGTTGCACCTTGAAGATGTCGCCGTCAAACAGGTCCTCCATATCGCGGTCGAGGGCTTTCCATTGCAGCTTCACGCCTCCCACACTATCCACGTCAGCCTTCAGCATGCGCGGACTGTGAATCATTGGCACCTTGTCAACCGTCAACGTTCGGTGTCCCACCTCCAGTTTGGCGGTGATGGTCAGGTCGGTTATCTTCTCGGTAGCCGGCAGACGCAGGAAGCAGTAATACGCATTCTTATCGAGCGTCGTGCGAGGCAATGCCTGCCTGTTGCCGTCGGCATCGGTATAGGTAGCGTCCACATACAGAATCCTGCTGGTGCTGGTGACAGGAATACGCACCGATCCCTCATCGCCCTCCTCAGTACCCGGCACAGCATCGTAGGCCTCCACGCTGACGTCGTCTTCACTCGGATATTCCTCAAACACAGGCACAGCCTTGCCATCGACAAGATGCCACGTACCACGTTTCTCTTCATTCATCCATTTCATCAACTGCTCCTGATCCTTGACGTTTCTGTGGTCGGCATCATACATCTCACCCCAGTCGTGGGACGATTTACAATTCGAACTCTTGCCGTTATAGCCCCACAAACGGGTGTCCTTATTACCGGCATTATCATACCAATAGCTAAAGCCGGCATGCTGTATTGAGTTGTACGTACCGTTTTCATAGAGACGATGGAAAGTCCATGAACCATTGTGTCCCCATCCGCAGAAGGCACCTCCATACGAACCGTTTGCTCCGTTGGCATTAAGAGTGCCATCGAACCGGCAGTCCGTAAGATACAAATTAGCATCTTGACTATGTCCTATAAATCCGCCCACATGGTCGTTGGTAGATGTGACGGTAGCCGACACCCACACCTTCTCAACATATACCTCGGGGTTGCCGTCAATCAAGCCTATCAGTCCTGATGAATGAAGACCGCCACCGACAGTACCAGTCACATGCAGGTTCTTGAAAGTAGCAGCCTTCACACGTGAGAACGGAGCGATATAACTAGAAGTGCCTCCCTTGATATTCACATTCAGCGTATGGCCATTACCATTGAAGATGCCTCGGTAAGGGCTGCCCGATTCCAAGGCAATACTGTTAGTAATCGAAAAGTCGGCATCCATGATGGCATTCACATCCTTCGTCCCCTTGGCATCCAAGACCAGTTGCTTGAACACCATCCAGTCGGCATTAGAGCGCAACACATAGTAACTCGTACCGTCGAGCAAGACGGTTTCCAATTCATCATCAGCCCAAGCCACAGCCGGCACGAGCATCATCAGCAGAAGAGACAGAAACATCCCTCTCAATAAGCCCCGCACACGTTGTAAGTGGCCAGCCTGTAAATAGTTTGTTTTGATTTGTTTCATGAAATATTCAGTTAGTTTTTTGTTGATATCAAAATAGCATAGGCATTAGTATCAGCCTTGGCTGCAAAGATAACTATTTTTTCACATACGACAACAAATTTCACACCATTTTAACAAAAAAACAACCGTTTCGCACCATCCATTCACCCATAATGACCAAAACACCAGGATTTTAGACCTTAGACTTTTTAGTCTAAACTCACAACTCTACACTCTCAACTCTCAACTACTCTAAACTCTACACTTTAAACTCTACACTTTAAACTCTACACTAATCCCTTAGTTCTGATCCACACCGCCAGAACCTCCGCCGCCATTGTCGCCACCTGTGTTGCCACCATCGTCCTCAATCACGGTGCCGCCTTCCTCATTCTCGGGAGTCTCATCCAGATTGGCCAAGTCAGCCACATCGATGAAGCGTGCTTTCTTGAGGAACTCCCTCTGCGAGATGCTCTCCTCGGTGGCTGTCTCGGGGAGGAAACGCAGGCGAAGACCTACGGC
>JAGAAL010000010.1 GCA_017615245.1 Bacteroidaceae bacterium | reverse complement strand
TCAACTCATTCCACGATGTCACGTTCTTCAAATGAGGTCACTTCCTTGCTCTTTTCCCTCTCGTCCTTCTGTCAACTGTTGTACACTCTTGTCAACCTTTGTCAACCATGTCCACGAGATGGCAAAATAAAAGCACTCAAAATTCTCCGCGGTAGAAATGCGTTGCAAAGGTAAGCGGATTTTTGAGAACCACCAAAAAGCAAGCCCGAAGTGTTAAAATCTAAAAGTAGTTGATATACAAAGGTTTATCTCTATGTGTTTTTCATTGTTTATTGTTGTTTAGAGGTCTCTAAATACAGCCAGAGAAAGCATAACCTCCAATTGATGTCACGCTGTTTGGAATCTCAATGGATGCTAATCCTGTGCAGCCAGAGAAAGCATAACCTCCAATTGATGTCACGCTGTTGGGAATCTCAATGGATGTTAATCCTGTGCAACCCCAAAAGGCACCACTTTCAATGCTTGTCACGCTGTTGGGAATAACAAGATTTTTAATTTCTTTTCCATCGGCATCAACCAATTTAATAGGTTGCCCAATGCTATAATGTATTAAAGATACTACTTTGTTGTTACAAAAAGTGGCAAGGTCTGTTACGGGAATGGTCACGGATGTCAATCCTGTGCAGCCTTCGAAAGCATAATCCCCAATTGTTGTCACACTGTTTGGAATCTCAATTGATGTCAATCCTTTGCAACCAGAGAAAGCTCTTTCCCCAATGCTTGTCACACTGTTTGGAATAGTAACAGATTTCAATCCAGAGCATCCAGAGAAAGTATATTGTCCAATTGAAGTCACACTGTTTGAAATGGTGATTGCTGTTAATCCTGTGCAGCCACGGAAAGCATAACTTCCAATTGAAGTCACACTGTTTGGTATAGTGATTTCTGTCAATCCCGTGCAGCCTTTGAATGCATTGTCTGCTAATGTATTTACTTTGTCACCCAGTTTTACTTCTTTAATGGAAGTCATGCCAGAAAACCATGCTCCTACCTCTTTACATTCAATATCTATTGCTGTCAATCCTGTGCAGCCAGAGAAAGCATAACCTCCAATTGATGTCACGCTGTTGGGAATCTCAATGGATGTTAATCCTGTGCAACCCCAAAAGGCACCACTTTCAATGCTTGTCACGCTATTAGGGATAGTGATTGCTGTCAATCCTGTGCAACCATAGTATTTGCAAGTTGTTTTATATCAATAGTTTGCACGATAAACGGTAGAAAAGTGATGACGCAAATTCTATTGAAAGCAAAAAAGATGAAGATTTAACGTTTTTAACTTTATTAAACCACAAAAGGAAGGAAATTGTGCAATCCATCGGCACACTAACATTCACACATTACAGAGATTTATGCAGATTGCTGATAGGGAAAAAAGAAAAAAAGGAATCAGTTACGTCCTCTGAGGGTCATTAGTGTGTGGGGATTTCTCCCCTCGTTCATTCTTCATTGCGAATGCATTCGTTGAACAACATCAACGCACCCTCAGGTGCTATGATATAGCCAGCAATTTCAAATGTACGTATATTCTCCGGCTGCATTCTTGATCAAGGACTGCAAGAGTTGCAGAAGTGAAGAAATGATTCACATGGTGCTCAAATTCAAAAACAAATATTACTGTCCGCTAAACTTAGATCCTCCCCATGGATATGCTGAATTATCAGCATTTGGGCGGAGATTTCTGCCCAAAGATATTATCCAAGCCCCCCTTGGGGGAATATTTGATAGGCTGTCTGCTAAAACGCTCACATTCTTTTGACACATAATCCATTGACATTTTGTAGAAGTGCAGCTACAGAGGCCGAAAAGCCCATTTTTAGAATAATTTGAAGCCAATGAATAAAGGTTGAATTGGCTGTCCGACGAAAAATAGTTTTAGCGGACATCAATAAAAAACAAATGAATACTTAGCAAAATCTGTCCGCAGAGCGGCAGACAGCCGTGCTGCTAATATAGTGCCTAAACGACCTATCCTACAATGCAGCAATCTCTGGTAGTATTCGTCAAAAGTAAACAAATCCACTTTATCTGTTACCATGTTGTAGTTAAAGTAGATGCCAACCTTGATAGGTTGCAAGGTAGAAGGGATATAAAGTGTGAAGTTCCCAGTAAAAAACTTAATTCTATTCTTAAGTTTATCATAATCGCCGTCCTTGGCAAATCGTACAAAAGTCTTTGTGATGCGAGTCTTTAGTATGGCGTTGCTTTCTACAATCTCGAGAACCTGTTCGATACCATTCACGATGAAGGGAAGAATGATTATGAGTGTTTGCCCGATGGAACAAATAAATGGGGAGCGTTGAAGTACACGAACAAGCTGAAGAACATGGCGCAGGTTTTGGCGAACCTCGGTACGGAGATGACCATGAAGTCAGGTATACAGAAAGTATGTAAAAGCCCGGCAATTATTGGTTTGTCAGAGGTAGAGAACCGCCGTGTGCTCGAAGACCTGCTGAAGGGACCGGCCTTGAGGGATAAGGGCTGGGATATCATCCATATCGAAGGCCCCGACAAGCGTGGCGTAGATTGTGCGTTCTTCTATAATCCAGCCATTTTCAAACTGGAGCACTATCACCTTACTAATTATATATATGAGAATGGTGACACCACTCGTGCTACACGTGGATTCTTGATTGCCAGCGGAACCATTGCAGGCGATAAGATTAGTTTCATCGTCAACCATTGGTCTTCACGTGCAGCCGACAGCGAGTTCCGCGAGATGGCAGGGCGTCAGGTTCGCAAAATGATTGATTCTATCTTTGCAGCCAATCCGGCAGAACGAGTTGTGGTGATGGGAGACTTGAATGATGATCCCAAAGACAAGAGCGTAACCAAGGCATTAGGAGCCAAGCAAAAACAGAAAGACTGTAAGCCAGGCGATATGTTCAACCCTTGGTACGAGACACTTTACAAGGTAGGGCAGGGGACTTTGCTCTATGATGGCAAGTGGAGCCTCTTTGACCAGATTATCATCTCAGAGAATCTGTTGAATCCAGAAAATGTGACGGACTATTCATCTCTGAAGTTCCGCAAGAACGAGATCTATCTTCGTGATTTCCTTATCACTCAGGAAGGAAAGACAAAGGGTGCTCCCAAACATACCTTTGCAAGTGGAGTGTGGCTCAATGGGTATAGTGACCACCTTCCAACGCAAATCTTCCTTGTGAAGGAAGCAGAATGACGGTTTACCAAATCAGAACCTATTCCAAGATTTTCTGTAGCACATCTTCGTTTGCATTGTCAGCATAATATGCGACAAACTCCTTGGGCGACATACCGAAATACTCACGGAACACATTACTGAAATATGGATGCGACGAGAACCCCATCCGATAGGCTACATCCGAAATGCTGACTTGGTTGTTCACCAGCAGGTAGGCGGATTGTTTCAAGCGGTATGAACGGATGAAATTGACGGGCGGCATGCCATAACGTTCCTTGATTTTCCGATTGAGGTATCCACGGCTCACACCTATTTCGCCAGCTAACTCGTTCACGCCGAAAGAAGTATCGTCGATATGAGATTTGATAGTCTGGATGATTCGACTGAATAATTTCTCGTCGGGATTATCAATGGTCGTGGTGGTGTAGTCGAATCCTACCTCGGTGCGACGTAGGCGACTCATCATGCGCTCCCTCACTCGCATGCTGTGTGCTACGGCTCCTTGCAGCATGAGTGGGTTGAATGGTTTGTTGATGAAGTGATCCACATCGAGGTTCAGACTGTAGATGTGTGTCTTGTCGCTACTCTCGCTCGTAAGGATGATGATGGGGAGGTTGTCGGTATCGGGATTCCTTCGTATACGCTTACACAATTCTATTCCGTCGCATACGGGCATGCGTATATCAGTCACGACTGCATCGGGTCGCTGGGTGAGGATTTGCTGCCATGCACTATCCCCATTGTATGCCACGATGACATGATAGTGTTCTTTCAGCATGTCACTCACATAGTCACAGAGGCTTTCATCGTCATCGACAATGAGCACTGTCCGTATCTTCTTCTCTCCCGACTCTTCCCCGTCTTCACTACTGTCGTTTTCGCCCTCGCTTTCGTCAGTATCAGGGGTGGGCAGTTCGGTCAGCTCGTTCCCTACGAGGCTGTTAGGCTCGGTCGCATCTCTTGCGATGAGTTCATCGCTGCTGAGGTGTGATTGTCCCAATGGGAACTGTATGACGAATTCCACACCTTCGGGGTCCACATTGTTTGCTGTGATGGTTCCGTGATGGAGGTTCACCAGCTCTGTTGCGAGGTTGAGTCCGATGCCGGACCCCTCGCTGATTTTTTCACCATTGTCGGCTTGATAGAAGCGCTCGAAGATATGAGGCATGTCTTTCGGATCGATGGAGGATCCGCTGTTGTACACACGGATTTCAAACCAGTCTTTCGCGTCTATCCTGATGGGTCGTGTCTTCACAATGACACGTCCTTCAACGGGTGTGAACTTGAATGCGTTGGACAGCAGGTTCGACAGTATTTTTTCGAAGTGTACCTTGTCTATCCAGATGTTTGCATTTCTGTTTGTGTGCTCTATCACAAACGAGATGCGTTTCGAAACGGCATATCCAGAGAAACTTTTGAATATCTCATCGGCATAATCGGCGAAGTTGACTTCAGAGAAGTGTAACAGGAACTGTCCGTTGTCTATCCTGCGGATGTCTGTCACCTGTTTTACGATACGCATCAGTCGTTCGCAGTTCATGCTCATGACCTTGTACAGACTCTGTCGCTGCTCCTCATGTTCACCTTGTTGCCCTTTGCCTTTTGTCTTCAGCCCTTCGCCATTTTGGTCTTCCTGTTCGCTCATGAGTTGACGCAGAGGCGACACAATCATCGTTAGGGGTGATTTCATCTCATGAGCGATGCTTGCAAACATTCTCAGTTTGGCTTCCTTGATCTGCTCGTTGTGGCGTACTTGCGACAAGAGTTGTTTCTGTCTGGTTCGCACCTTGTAGGTGTTATACAGATAGTAGAGCGTCAGTCCGGCCATCGCCAGATAAATCAGCCAAGCCCACCAAGTGGCATACCACGGATAGCCCACATGGATGCTCAGTTTCTTCTCCACAATCTGACTTTCGTTGTTCTCGTAGTAGGCCTGAATCATGAGCGTGTAGTCCCCCGACGGCAGACTTGAATAGTAGGCTTCATGGTTTGCCGAAGCGGCGCGCCAGTTTTTGTCGTAGCCCTCAAGCTTGTATCGGTAGAAGATGCGGTTGGGGGCCGAATAGTCGGGCACACAGAAGGTGAATTCTAGCGTGTTTTGGTCGTATGGCACATTCAGCTTCGTAGCATATAGCAGCGATTGGTCAAGCACGTTCGCTCCATTTCCGCTTCCGTCGTAGAAGCAGTTCTGACCATTCACCCTCAATTCGGTCAACATCAACGGGTTTTTCAGTTTGTGTAGCTGTTTCAGGTTCATTTCGTTGAACCCAATGATTCCGTTATCTGCTCCAAAATAAATCGTATGTCCAGGCGACTGACAAGATGCCATTTTAGTAAAGTCGCCAATGTAATAACCGCCAAAAGATGTGTAGGTGTATGGTGTTTCTGTCCGCTTGTCTATTCGTACGATGCGGTTTGATGTAGCCACCCATATATCGGTTTTTGTCGTCTCAATCGACTGTACATTACATCCTGTGAGTATTAACTTAGCCTTCCCGCCCTCGGGTGCATATCTGTAGAGTCCCACATTCGTTCCTATTAACACATCCATGCCGTCTGCAGCAAAACATTGCGCTGCTTTGTTGTCAACTTCTTCGAATGTCACTCGCTTGAGCATCAGCGACGATGGGTTGAAGTACGACGTTTCGCTCACCGTTCCGCACCACAATATTCCTTCCGCATCGCAAAATAAAGCGGCAACCCATGAGTTGAAGTCTCCGTATTTTGAGAGTGGTGTGATGTCGTGTCTGGTGAGATCCAGCATCAGGACTCCTCCACCGTTCGTACCCACATACATGAGGTGACGCTGAGGGTCGTAGCTCATCGACATGACGGGCATGTGAGCTAGTCGTTGCAACCATTCGGGAGTCACAAACCGTTCTCCCTGCAGCTGTTGCACACCTCCACCGAACGAACCTACCCAAACTGTTCCATCACGGTCCACCTCGATGGACTGCACTTGAGGTGAGGCCAGTCCGCCAGTTATCAGTTGGGCATCACTCAGGTCTGTACTCTTACATTTCAGCACCCCACATCCGTCAGCACCTATCCAGTAGTTTCCATCGTGATCCACAGCGATTGCTGTGATGCAGGTTGCATTTGCGTGATCCGATGTGGGCGATATGGGCATATAGGAGAAATTGTCCTGATTTTTCGGCACCACGAGCACACCTTTCTTATACATACACACAATCATGTTCCCCTCAACATCCTCGTCGATCGACCGCACCTTTCCGTACGTCAGGTCTATGTTTTTATCAGGCATCTCGTAGGGCACGATGTTCTCATCTTCGTTCATCACCCACAATCCGTGACTGTCCATTCCCAGCATCACCCGTCCGTCTTTCGTCTCCTTGATGCACGACACCGTGTAGGTTATCTCCCTGTTTCCTTTCAACTTGCGTACCACTCCGCTGTTGTTGTCGTACACCAGCATTCCTGCCGTTGTAGCAATCAGTATGTTGTGTGACTTCCGCAACTCGCAGAAATCCGTCGCATTGTGACTGTCGAGCACAGCTTGCGCCTCTGCTGTTATCTGCAGGGGGCACTCCTTCATCTGTGCCAGGTCTATGCAAAACAGATTCTTGCCTACTCCGCTTCCCCACAGCCGCCCGTCTGCACCGACTATCACATCTCTGAACATCTTCACTCCCACCAACTCCGATAGCTGCTTGGTCAGCTTGCTGTCCACCTTCCGTGCCTCCATGTCGAACACGTATAAGCCCATTCCCGAAGTGGTAATCAGCGCATAATCCTGCTTGGGATATCTCACCATGCGGCCTAATGGAAGGGAGTAGGGCTCCTCATCGGTGGAAAGCAGCACTTGTTCTACTCGGTTTCTGCGCAGGTCGTATAGTTGCAACCCCTTACCAGTCACCAACCAGTACTGATCGTCCTTCCACTCCATCACGTTCAAAAAGACTGCATTCTTCAACTCACTCCCGTCGTGGAGCACATCCATAAATGTCGAACCATCGAACAATTGAAGGGTGCCCACACCCGTCACCCAAGCCATTCCCTTCGAATCGAAGCACGCCGTATAGAGTGCGCTCGAGTTCAATCCGTTCTGTGTTGTGTAGAGTCGGGCACGCTGAGCCTGTGCTGCCCCGACCACCATCAATAGGAGTATTGTTAAAATGCTACGCATAAATGTAGAATATATGATGTGAAATGACCTTAGTTCGCTAGGCTCACCACAAACTTTAGGCAGCCCTCCGGTATCTTGACTGCAAAAATACAAAACAAATATCATTTACCATTTATGTTTTATCTATTTTTTCTTGAGAAAGTACAAAATCACAACTATTTTGCAAAAAAAACAACAAACCACACCACCTTCCTGTCCAAACAGAATACATAAGGGGAACGAAATTATAACTGATAAATCAATATAATGTAAATTAAACATAAAGAAAACTCATAACTTTGCACTTGGAAACGAGAGTGTGCTGCAAAGTATAATCCGAATCAAAAATAATAATTCATAAAACATATGAAACGATATCTATCAATCCTTTTGTTTTGCTGTACGACGGTGCAGTTTCTGATGGCCCAGAAAGATGGGTTGCATGTTAAATTTGAAGCAGCAGGAATGAACGATGTTCCTATCGTTGCTAATCGTGTTGCTACTCCTATCTTCATCAGTTCCGGCGATGCTCAGGTAGTTACTGCAGTTGCTACTATGCTTTCGGATGATGTGAAGAGTGTGACGGGTATCAAGCCAGCTATCCGCCGTGTGTTGACAGTTAGTTCGTATGCGATTATGGCAGGAACGGTAGGGCAGAGCAAGCTTATCGACTCTTTAGCTGTAAACCATAAAATCGACACCATGCAGGTTGCAGGAAAGTGGGAAACGTTCTGCATCACTATTGTTGAGCAGCCAACTGCCGACATCGGACGAGCTGTGGTCATCTTTGGTAGTGATCCTCGAGGAACAGCATACGGAATGTTGGAACTCTCGCGCATGATGGGTGTCAGTCCGCTGGTGTGGTGGGCAGATGTCAAGCCTGCTCGTCACGATGTTGTGACCGTATGTGCAGGTTCCCAGGTGTTTGGCCCCCCATCAGTGAAATATCGTGGCATCTTCATCAACGATGAGGACTGGGGGCTTCAGCCATGGGCCAAACAAACAATGGATACAGACATAGGCGATGCAGGTCCGAAGACCTACGAACGAGTGTTTCAACTCCTGCTTCGTTTGAAAGCTAATTATCTGTGGCCAGCCATGCATCCTTGCACAAAGGCTTTTTGGTATTATAAGGCAAACCCGCAGATGGCCCGTAAGTACGATATTGTTCTTGGTTCAAGCCATTGTGAACAGATGTTGCGCGACAATGTGGACGAGTGGAACAACAACTTCGGCAAGGAATATCCAGGCGTCACTCGCGGTGATTGGAACTGGAAGACCAATAGTCAGGTTATCAGCCGTTATTGGGGCGACCGTGTAAAGGAATCGAAGAACAATGATGCCATCTATACTGTCGGAATGCGTGGCATTCACGATTCAGGTATGCCTGGTTATAACACCTTGGAAGAGAAGGCTACTGCTATGCGGCAGATCATCACAGCTCAGCGTCAGCTCATCAAAGACAATCTGGATAAAGACCCAGCTCTCGTTCCTCAGATTTACTGCCCATACAAGGAAGCACTCAACATTTATCGTCAAGGTATCAGCCTGCCCGATGATGTCACCCTGCTTTGGGCCGACGATAACTACGGATATATCCGTCAGCTCTCCAACAAGAGTGAACAACGTCGCAGCGGAGGTGGAGGAGTGTACTACCACTTCTCCTATTGGGGATGGCCTCAGTGTTGGTTGTGGTTGGCAAGTAGTGCTCCTGCCCTCACTTGGTTTGAGATGATGAAAGCCTACGAGTTGAACTGCAAGACAGTATGGGTGTTCAATGTGGGTGACATCAAGCCGCAGGAATTTGAAATCTGCTTTGCGCTCGATTTTGCCTGGGATGTCCATTCCGTTGACAGTCATGAGCCTAACCGATACATCCGTCAATGGGGTGCAGAGATGTTCGGTGAAGATTTTGCGGATGATATATATAATATTAAAAAGGAGTATTACCGCATTGTACAAAGCGGCAAACCGGAATTCGAAATCAACATCTCATATTCTACCGATGAAATGCGCCAACGCATGGAGTGGTATGATGCCTTGGTGACAGAGGTGAAGGCACTCGAAGCCCGCATCCCATCCAACCTCAAAGATGCCTGGTTCCAGTTGATTACCTACCCAATCGAAGCAGCTGCGGCCATGAACAACAAGGTTATGGCTGCCAACCTCAGTTATAAGGCTGCCCAACGAGGTGATGCCGAGCAGACAGCTGCATTGGGTGAGCAGTCGCATCAGGCGTTCCGTCAGATTGTGTCGCTTACAAATCGCTACAACACAGGCATAGCAGGTGGTAAATGGAACGGCATGATGAGCTATGCACCTCTTGGCGAGGCAAAGTTCAAAGAGTTGGAAGTAGCAACCGGGGAAGATGTCAACACGTCGGGTCTCATCTACGAGACCTCAAAGCAAACGACCCTCGTCTCAGCCCATCAGTATGAGTCCACACGAGGTAGCTCGGACTTCACCGTCATTCAGGGATTAGGCGATGTTGAAAATGCCTTGACCATTTGGCCGCTCAATTACAAGCAGTACTCTAACCCCATATCAGCACCATCAGCCACCTATCGCATCCCAGTGAAAGCCGGCTCAAATGCTATCGAAGTTCACTGCCTGCCTTCGTTCCCGCTTTATCAAGGTCTCGATTTGCGATTTGCCGTCTCGATTGACGGGGCAAGTCCCCAGGCCAAGAGCATCAAGGTTGAGGCAGAGACTGGAGGCGACTGGGCATCAGGAGTGGTACGCGGATATGCCAAGGGAGACTTCTCCTACCTCTCCGATGAGGATAAAGACATCACGCTCGTCGTCTATTTCCTCGACCCCGCACTCGTTCTCACTTCGATGAAGGTCACGAGCAGTTCTGCCAACGATCTGACCTACCTGCTCCAGAATCCAGACTTTGAATACAAGGCAAAAGGAGTATTGAACGACGGAACCACCGTTCGGGGATGTCCTTACGGGTGGAAAACAGAAGGCCAGTTTGCAGGTTCTTCGTGGGGCATCAACAAAGACGGAAGCAACTATAGCGGACAAAACCTCTGCTGGATCAATAGCAATCAGTTTCCTGCCGACTTCCGCCTCTATCAGACAGTCAGCGGACTCTCTCCCGGTACATACCTCCTCAGTTGTCGTATGGCCATCCCAGGACAGTATAACAACGTGCGATTGTTTGCAAACAACTATGTGACCTATTTCGGTCATGAATCCGACTATGCGTCCAACCTCACCCCAGGCGAAATCAACACCTTTGCAGGCAATAGCGAACACAATCAAAGCCTGAAGGAAATCAGCGTGGTATTCTCCATTCGTGAGGGCGAGTCTCTGAAGCTGGGCGTTGCAACCAGCAACCGACATGGGGACGGAACCACCGCCACAAATAATGATGGATGGTTCAAAGTGGATGATTTCCGTCTTGAGCGTGTGGACGATGCAAATAGCATCCGCAACCTGTCTGCGTCTCTTTCTGCCCAAGACCGTAATGTCTATTCCCTATCCGGCATGAGGCTGTCCTCTCCAACTAAGGGGCTTCATATTATGAACGGTAACTTACGACTCTTCAGATAAAGTTTAATAGTTAAACAGAAATAGGTCAAAGGGACTCGGTCAAAGGCCTTAGACTTTAGACTTTCGACAAAAAATAGTTAAATAGGTATATGAAACGAATTGTTTTTTCTGTAGTTTTGTTGTGCGCGTCCGTTATTCTTTCTATGACGGCAAACGCTCAGACGTCCAACCTGCGACGTCCCATCAGTCCTTCTCAGCCCATGTGGCTGATACATATTGACACGTGGAACACGCCCGATCCGGAACGTATCATCGAGATGGTACCGGAGGACATTCGTCCATTCGTTTGTTTCAATCTCTCACTATCGGCGACAGATGCCGTGTGTTGCAACGGTCCCGATGTATGCGACTCATGGATGCGAGCCTGTGCTGCCAAGCGTGTCTGGGCCATGATACAGCCCGCAAGTGGTTCGCACAGTCGGTTCTCCGATACGGAATTTTCGGAATACGAACGCTATTTCAGGCAATTCCCCAACTTCCTTGGATGGAATTTCGCTGAGCAGTTCTGGGGATTTGGTGATACCGGACAACCAACATTCGAACAGCGTCTCAACACCTTTGCGCACATACTTGATTACTGTCAGCAATATGGAGGCTACCTTGTTGTCAGTTTCACTCAGGCATATTTCTCGTCGCACATGATGCCGATAGCCTACATGAGAAACGCAGCCCTTCGCAAGCGACTCACAGCCCATCCCGAAAACTTCATCTGTTGTGAGAAATACACGATGGCAAACTGTTTCTTCGACATAGAGAGCAATTGTCTGGGAGCCTATGTTGGTGGATATGCCGGACAACTCGGCATCCGTTTTGACGCCTGCGGTTGGTCGGCCAGCGACGGTAAGAAAGACCCCTTCGTCAAAGCGGCAGGCGCGATCCCTATCATGGAACACGTGTTGCTCGACGGAGAGACTGTGATCGACGGCCCGGAGACTATCCCCGTGGAGTGTTCGCATGAGGTTTCCACTACAACCACCAAAGACGGATACACACGACGCAACTGGGATTGGTTTCCACATTTCGTCAACATCAACATCGACGAGTTCCGCAAGATTCTTGACGGGACGGTTCGTATCATGACTCGCGAGGAGATAATCGACCGCAGCAAGATATGTATCATCAACAACGGTGCTACGGCCTATACCACTCCCGACGACCTGTACGACGGACTCTATCGACGGGAGTGCGACAACTGGGGACGAGGCGACCGTCCGCACAAGCGTCCGCTCGAACAGCGTTGGTGGTTGAAATCAACCGGTCGGTATGCATGTCCGCCACAATGCTACGCCTTGCTCGACGATGTCGCGAAAAAGATAAAGGTCAAAGTGAACTATGCCAATTACGCGTCCCGATGGAAAACGGTAGCAAGCAAAGTTGCGGAGTTCAACCGCTATTTCCCCGAAGAATATACGGGAGACATATATGCTGCCCATCACGAGAATACGTGGATGACCTACAATCCTTATCAGTATGACGACACGCTCGACACCTCGACCAACCTTCGTGACGTCCGGACAGCGACGACATGCGCTTCGGGCCGCATCCCGTTCCTCTACAACACATGCGAGAGCGTCTCATTGTGCTATGCGCCCTATTCCATGGGAGTGATGAAAGAGTTTACCGACAGCATCAGCTTCTATCTGACAAACTATCGCAACGCCACCTCCGGAAACACATTCACCGAAGCGGCGAATGCCATAGACACCATTCGCATCTACGGCGTGGCAACCGAACCCGTCGTAACGTGGAAAGACCGCGCCAGGCATCGCCGCAGCACCGTGAAGACATCATACGCCGATGGAGTGCTTACGATAACCGTTGCCCATAACGGCCCGCTCGATGTAGCCGTGCGATGTGCGGGAATTGCCACCGAACGTCTTACCGAATACACACCATCCACAATCGTTACACCCGATTTGCCTCCTGTCTATACCGATACGCTGCAATACGAGGCCGAATGTTTCGACTACAAAAATATCGCGGGATGCCGCAATAACGGGTATTATCACGGACACGTCCGCTATCAGGGACAAGGATTCCTGGAACTGGGGACCAATACCAAAGCATCCATCCGCGACACAATAAGCGTGCCTCAAGCATGTACCGCCAAACTCGCGCTTCGATACCAGGCACCTGCCGACCTGAGGCTGAGTGTCAGAATCAACAACAAGACGCAGGCGGTCAGCCTCACTCGCGGCGACGACTGGACCCTCATCACCTTTGAGGCAGAACTGAAAGAGGGAACGAATGTCGTGACAATTAATGGCATCCAAGGAAAGAACGTTTTCCTCGATTGCCTCCGAATCTACGACTACGCCGTTTCCGACGGCATAGAAGAGGTGAGAGGTGAAAGGATAGAGGCAAGAGATTACATCTTCGACCCCAACGGTCGGAAAATGTCCAAAGGCCGATTGTCCCGAGGTATTTACATCAACGGCAACCGTAAGATATTTATAAGGTAACTCATAAACGAAGACGAAAATGAAAACAATATCTGCTATGCTGCTCGTGTTTTGGACATTTTCCCTCCATGCACAGATACTGACATCCGACAACGGAAACGGCACCCTCACCAATCCATTGATATATGCCGACGTCCCCGACCTGGATATAATTCGTGTGGACAACACCTATTACATGGTGTCGACCACCATGCATTACGCACCCGGCTGCGGCATCATGAAGTCGGAAGACCTCGTCAACTGGGAGATCATCAACTATGCTTACGATGAAATCGACGAGGGCGACAAGTTCCGCCTGCTGAACGGACAGAGCGACTATTCACAAGGCTCATGGGCCGCAAATTTGCGCTACGACCCCTATGAGAAGATGTACTATATCATCATGACCTGCAACACGACAGGTAAGACCTACTTCTATGTTACAGATGATATCGAGCACGGCAAGTGGCATTGTTCCACAACAGACAAATGCTACGATCCGGGCCTTCTGTTCGAGGACACAGGAACAGAGATGAGGAAATACGTGCTCCATCCCGCCGATAACTTCCAGGACAATACCATGTACCTGCGTGAAATCAGCGTTGACCACGAGTGGAATGTCAGCGTAAGCCCCCGTCGAGCCGTCCTCCCCTTTGCCAATCTCGAGAATCCCGTTCGCGGATTGAGGGCAGAAGGCTACCATGCCTATAAGATTAATGGATGGTACTACGTCTTTATGATTCAGGGGTGCGACGGACAGCGTCAGGAAATCGTATGGCGCACCCGTAACCTGACAGAAGGTCCATGGGAAGGACGTTTGGTCTTTGGAGGCGAAATGGTCGACGCGAACGGAAAAGAGACCATGCGCGTAAACGGAGTCGCTCAAGGCGGAATCGTTCAGGCAAAAGATGGACGATGGTGGTGCTTCCTGTTTAAGGATAACGGTTCCGTCGGACGTATCCCCGTTTTGCTGCCGATGGTGTGGAGCGACGACGGATGGCCAGTAGTCGGAAACGATGGCCGTACCACCCCCGTAACCCTTGAAAAACCTGTACAGGGAAAGAAGAAGACAAGCATCATTGAAAACGATGAGTTCAACGTGTGGAAACCCAAGAAGAGCAAGAGCCGGTTCGGCTCATGGAAGCCAGGACTTAAACTGTGCTGGCAATGGAACCACATCCCCGACCCAAGCGGATGGAGCCTCACCGAACGTAAGGGATGGCTGCGACTGAATGCCACATCTACAGCACACAACATCCGTGATGCCCGCAACTCACTCACCCAGCGTTCCTTCGGCCCTACGTGTATGGGCGAGACCCTCCTCGACATGTCGGGCATGAAAGATGGCGATTGTGCTGGTATAGCTTCGTTCCAAAGACGCTACGGATTTGTAGGAGTGAAGCGTGAAAACGGACAGTTTTATGTGATTATGCATAAGACCGAGGATACCAAAGATGCTAACGGAAAAGAAATTGCGCGCGTGCCTATCAACTCAAACAAAATCTATTTGCGTACATGCATGGATTTCCGTAACCTGACTGACAAGGCTACTTTCTTCTATAGTCTGGATGGCAAGACATGGACTCAGATAGGTGACATCCTCCAGATGCACTATGATATTCCAGACTTCAATGGTCAGCGTTTCATGCTTTTCAACTATGCCACCCTGCAAACAGGAGGATATGCCGACTTCGATTATTTTCACACGACACACTAATATATTCCTATTTACTAACAAATTAAAAAGTAACAAAAATGAAGAAAACGAAATTTACTCTTTGCTTTCTGACCTTGAGCCTTTGGGCTTTAGCCTTCAGTGTGGTTCAGGCACAGAATTGGGACCGGCCGCGTCCTACGGATTATCAGTTTGCTTCGGTCAAACCGTCAATCGAGGCGAAAGCTCCCTATTGGGAAGGCGACACTACGGTCTATTACTTGTACAACGTGGAAGGTGACGGATTCCTGTCGAACGGGGTTTGCTCCGGTCATGCTCCATGGGGCACTCATGCTACTATCAAGCGCGATGCAGGAAACAAGGTGATGCTGGCTCAATATCGCCAAGATCCCTTGCTGAAAATCGATACCACATATGTGGATGGAGAAATTTCAAAAGTGGACACCACGGCGACTATCACGCCTTGGGACGGAGTCACCTACAAACTGATGAACTATCAGTCGAACACATGGTGGTGTGTGTTCCCGACAAGCAGCTACAACATGTTTGTCGACAAGCATGGCGAAGTGGACTATATGTGGAACCTGAAGTCTGTAGGCGACAACAAGTACCGACTGAGTGTGTCAGATCTGAACCCTACATTCAACTCTCACATGGCCGACAGCCTGTTCGGAAACAGAGAAACCTACATGGGATTCAACCGCTACGATAACGACTACGACCCCACGATGGAGGAGAATGCAACAATGCCTCTCACGCCGATGATTAGTGTTACGAACCGTGTGTATTGGCCTGACGCATTAATCGATGAGGGTGACACATATCTGCAAGAGGCCGATCCTTGTGTCGATTGGATGTTCATGCCCGAAGCTGAATACCTTAAGTTCCGTTCACATGTACAGGCATGGGACTATCTGGCTTCAGGCGAACTAGATATCTTAATAGAAGATGTCGCAGACCAATATGGCAACAAGGTTGACTTGAGCAAACTGAGAGCTTTCGTCAGCTCTACATCCCCAGTAAACTACGAGGATATTGTAGCTGCACGTAACGAAGTGCAGACTGCTGTACGTAAGATAGAACTCGAAATCCTGGTGGGTGATGCCTCAATCGACAACCCAGCAGACCTCACATCGGTATTTGTCAATCCCGACTTCGAAGAAGGAAACGCAAACGGTTGGACACTCAATTATGTACGTAACACCAACGTTACTAACCTCGGTTATCAGAGTGCCAGCTATTCGAACGGTGAAGTGAGCATCAATAAATTTATCGAGGCATGGTCGAACAGCGTTTACAACCCCAACTATTCGTTCAACGCTCTGGGAGACGGATCGGTGCACCAGACCATCGTGGGAATGCCTGAAGGTATGTACGAACTGTCGTGCGACGCTATCGCAGCATGTCAGTCGGGCAACGAGGCAAAGGGTGCGTTCCTTTATATGAAGAATGGTGAAGAAATTTTCGAATTGCCTATCGCTACAGCTAACAACCGTCCACAGCACTTCACACTCGTCTTCAAGACCAAGGCAGGAAACTTCGAGATGGGATTCAAGAGCGAGGATGCAAGCATCAACTGGATTGGAGCAGACAACTTCAAACTCTTATACTACGGACAAGTGTCTGACGATGTCGATCCCGCAGAGATTATGCTACAGAAGACCATAGCACTCTACGAGAACACTTATCCTGATCTAGACGACTTGATGGCTAACATCGCAGTACGCGATGCATTCAAAGATGCACTCGATGCAGCTAAGTCTGCAACAACCGATTTTGAAAAGGCCGACTCTACACTCAATGCAGCAGCTGATGCTCTTGCCGCTTCTATCAACGACTACAAGCGCATGTGGTCACTCATGGAAGAGTTGCATACAAAGGCCGACTCGTTTGAAGATACAAAATTCGCAGAACTGGGAGGCTTGCTCCAGGACTACTATCAGGAGGAACTCGAGAATGCATACATGGACTGTCTGGCCGATGCGGCTATGATCGATACCATCTCTACACACATGACGAAGATCATCGTTGAGTATGTGACAGAGAACGTAGAACCAGGTGACGATATCACACCGCTCATCGTCAACGGAGATTTCAACAACGATTTCTCAGGATGGCAGACTGAAGGATCACGTCCGCAATTCGGTGGTAAAGGTGGTAATGGAGCTAACTCTGTAGGTGAAGTGCCTACACTGACTAGCGGTAATGCTGAGGTCTATCATGCAACCTTCAACATGTATCAGATTATCAAGAACATGCCGAAGGGATCGTACAAACTCACGTGTCAGGCGTTCGAACGAAACGATGGCGGCTACCTCGATCATTGGGCACAGAATCCAACTGTCGGAAATGAGACAGGCATCAATGCTGTTCTCTATGCTAATTCTGTTGAGACTAAGATACATAATGTGATGGCTTTTGCTCAAGAAGAGCCGGTTTATGAATACTACAGTGCAGACGACAGCCGCAACTGGGCTTCCGACGTAGACCGTACAACAGCCGAAAACGGAGGATGGATTCCTAACTCTATGGATGGAGCAAACTTCTACTTCAGCATCTCACCCGAGACCTATCGCGTCAGCGTATATTTCACTGTCGAGAACGACGGCGACAGCATCGTTATCGGTCTGAAGAACAGCTACAACAACAGCTGGGTAATCTTCGACAACTTCCGTCTCTATTTCGGAAGCGGTTACAACGACGCACTCGAAGACATGATTGTCAAACTCAATACCGTTGCTTCCGATGATGTCATCATGGCAAAAGATGCACAAGCGAAAATTGATGCGGCAAAAGAAGCTGTTAATGAAGCACTCAACGGCGGAAACGACGACGAATGCATCGAGGCTCTCAAGCTTGGTAACGATGCACTCGTATATGCAAAGGCTTCTGTAGCTGCATACACCGAGCTGCTCGATGTTTATTCTGCACTCACCGATGCATACTATGAAATGATCGACGACCTATCAGAAGAGAAGAATGCAGAAATCACTGCATTACTTGCTGAGGTAGAAGACGTACTCAACAAACTCGAAAAGAGCGTCGATGACGTGAAGGCGCTCACAAGCAAAATGAGAGACATTAAGGACGGACTCTATCTGCCAGAAGGAACCTACATCGACCTCCTGCCATCCGACTTCTATCTCTGGACAGCACCAGATGAGACTGGCGAAATCGTTGAGCAAGCTGTGGCTGCCCTCAACCTCAATACATCTACTGGAATTGTTTATGGTTCAAGCAACGGAGGCGTATACTACCTCAACTACGTGGACCTCAGCAAAGCAAAAGCACTCGTCATCACGGCTACAGCAGGAACACCACGTTGTCTCTTCAATCGTGTAGTAGACGAAGGAACCGTACAGGTTGAAGTACCACGCGATGCCGACTACTGGACAATCATCGAAAATCCAGACGGATCGAAGACATATATCGTCGACACCCGACGCATCATGCAAGAGTACGGTTTCGTACATCTCCACTCTATCAAAGGTGCAAACTGGCAGAACACCACAGTTACAAGCATCAAGATTGGTCTCGGCGAAGAAGACCTGCCCGAACCATACGTCGTTCCTGAAGCGTTCTATGTTGACCTGCAGACATCCGAATTCTATGAATGGACAGCTGGCGACCAAACAGGTGAAAAAGTTGACCAAACCGAATGCGTGTCTGTCCTCAACGAGGCTGCTGGCATCGTCTATGGTGACAACGAAGTACGCTACATACACTATGCTGATCTCGGCAAGGCAAAGTACATGGTAATCCGTGTCAACTCAGGAACACCACGTGTACTGTTCAACCGTGCTGAAGACCATGGAACCATTCAGGTCGAGTTGCCACGCGATGCTGCCGACGGGTTCTGGACAAACGGACGCGACAACGATGGAACAACAGTCTATGTGATTGACCTCGCAAAGATATTCGAACAGTACGGCTACGTACACCTACATGCCATCAAGGGACAGGGGGGAAATGTCAACGTAGCATCGGTACAGATAGGCTATGAAAACGCTCCTGAAACCATCTATTTCGTGGAGGATAGTAAACATGCTGTATCAGGCATCTATACCGTTAATGGAGTTCGTACCGACACATTCCGTCGGGGGCTGAACATTGTTGTCGGCAAGGACGGAACGGTCAGCAAGATGCTTGTCCGATAAACAATACAATCATAAAATAGGTTTAATAAATAAATTGGGTAAGGAAATTTAAAATGTTATTACCAACGAGGGGGAGGCATCGTGATGACGCCTCCCCTTCATCAACCAGTCTACAGGTCAAAACCAGCAACCCATATGGGCGCAGATTACAAAAACATAATTATTTGTGTCAGATAATACAAATGAGAGTCTATAAGAATATCTAATTTTGCACCTGGAAACACATATCATTTATCAAAAGACAGGAGAAGTATGAAACGGAAAGAGATTTTAATACGTTGCATTTTCGTAATTTTGAATGTTTGTATTTTACCCGTTAGTGCGCAAACGATGGGCAAACGCGACATCGTGTTCGGTACCGATTTAAAAGCAGAGACAGCTGTGAGGAAGGCGAAGCAGCTGGCAAAGAAACTGGCGAATCCGAAAGCATCGAACTGGCAGGCACGTGGTGACCAGCGTCGTACCTACTATTTTGCTGATGCGAAGGAACAGATGCCCTATCGTGTGTGCGTGCCCGACGCATGGGACGGAGAGTCAGAGATGCCGATGGTGGTTTTCCTGCACGGAGGCTGGAACGACGAAAGCTCGTATCTTGACCAGAACGACAAGCAGTTGGTGAAGATTGCCAACCAGTATGGAGTGCTGCTTGTGTCGCCTCTCGGGGCACATGAAGGTTTCGGAAACTTTCTGCGACTTCCTGCCACCTTCGGTCATGATGACGAAATGAGAACGATAGTCGATGAACTGACAGCCGACCGCATCGCTGCCAGTAAGTTGAGTGAGCAGGATGTCATCAATGTCATCGAACTGGTTCTGGCAGAGTATCCCGTGAACCCGTCTGCCATGTATCTCATGGGGCACTCGATGGGAAGCGGCGGCACCTGGTATCTCGGAGCCAAGTACCCCGACTACTGGTACGGCCTTGTGCCCATCAGCGGTCCGTTTACAATGCGATATGACTATCCCTGGGAACGGCTGAGAACCAAGCCCATCTTCATGTCTGAGGGGCTGAGAGCTGGCGCATCGCTGGGAGGGAGCCGCGATTTATATAAGTTTGCCCATGAAGAACTACATCTGAATATCATCTATAAAGAGGTGGATGGCGATCATGGATCGATGTTCCCTATGATACTCAACGACTGTTTCAAGTTCATGACTCAGCCTTCGGTCAGCATCATTGAACCTACCGATGTGCCTCAACATCTATTCTTTGCTCCTATGAATGAAGCACAGTTTGCCGACATTACTGTCCGAGCAACAGCATCTGCAGCATGCATAGGTGGCAGTATTGAAAAAATAGACTTCTACGACGGTACGACTCTACTCGAAACCAAGACCGATACCCCTTACGTCTTTTTATTGACATCCCCTCAGCCTTCAGAACATTCCTTGCGAGTGACAGCAACTGACAATATGGGCAACACTGCTTCGGCTACTTGTACCGTCAACTACAAATCGGTTCATGGTGCATACTCGTTTGCCAACCAACTCGTAGGTGACGGTATTATACCAAGAGGATGGGTCGTGAGCAATGGAGAAGAACAACGCACAGGGAGCCTGACCGGCTATTCCGAAGGACCTCGAATGTTGCACTTTTCCAACACCTCACGAGGGATGGAATATGGATTGCTCGTGCAAAATAAAGTAGGTAAGGCGAAAGCAGCTTGGGCAAAATTCGGAGCAGAGAACTCCGGCTCAAGAGTCACGTTGCATGCCGGACACTATTCCATGAGGTATAAACTATGCAACTGGGACAATCCCACATTCAGCCCCGTGACCATTTGTGTCGAACGACGTAACGGAGAAGAGATGGCATCGCACACCTACACGCCTACGGTAAATATTGGGGGTAGCGTATCAAAACGATTTGGAACCGTGATTCTACGGACATTTGAGTTCGACATCCCTGAAACAGGGGACTATCTCATATCCTTCTACACAGATTCTGCAAGCAACGCAGATTTCGTTCTGGGTTCACTATTCATTCAGGCACAAGATTTTTACGAAACCGGTATTCAAGTACTCCCCTGTCAGGAATCCCCGTCCCCCCGCATTTATGCCCTGCCGGGCACGAGACTCTCGTCGTTTGCAAAGGGTGTCAACATCGTTGTCAACAAGGATGGAACGGTTAGTAAAGTATTTGTGAAATAGAACACTCATATAAATAGACGTAAATCAACAAAACGATAAATTGAAAATAGTATGAAACGACTTACATTTTTACATTTTTGTATTATTACAGTATTGCTTTGCAGCTTCTTGCAGACCTTTGCACAGCAGCGACGACCAATCGACTCTCGTCACCCGATGTGGATGATTCATGTAGATGTATGGAACAAGGCAGACCCACAGAAGATAATCGACTTGATTCCAGATGACATCAAGCCATATGTGTGCATCAACCTGAGTCTGTCATGTCAATACAATACGGAACGTAATCAGTATCTGATGCCTCAGAATGCTGTCAGGACTTACAAGTCGTGGGGAACAGTGTGTCAGCAGAACGGCTTGTGGTTCTCATGCCAGCCAGCATCGGGTGGACATACTCACCTGCAGACTGATGATTTGGAGACATTTGAGTATTTCTTCAAGCGGTTTCCCAACTTCCTGGGGTGGAACTATGCTGAACAGTTCTGGGGTTTTGACGAGGCCGGCAATAAGAGTTCGGCCAGCCAGACCGACCAGATTGCGTTGTTTGCAGAGTTGGTGAAGATGTCGCACAAGTATGGCGGTTTCCTCACCGTCTCATTCTGTGGAAACAAGTGGAGCCATGGACTGAGTCCTGTGGGTATGATGAAGCGCAACAAGCAGTTGTTGCAGGCTTGTCGCGACTATCCGGAGGCTATATTGTGGCTGTATAAGTACACCCAGTCTTGGTGTTTCTACAATTCGGAGAGTGTGACTCTTTCGCCTTTCATCAGCGGACTGGCTACGAACTATGGTGTCCGCTACGACAACTGCGCGTGGGATGGCGTGCGTCAACAGTTGGGTGACGGTTCGCCTTATCCCGTAGCGGCAGGTATCGGTACCGTGATGGAGCAAACAGGCATGAACGGAGGAGCTGTGTGGGACGGACCTGAGCTGATATGGACAGAGGATTTCAGAAACTTGTCGAACTCTACGGTGGATGGCTACACTCGTCGGAACTGGGGTACGTTTGATGGTTTCCGTGGTGCATGGATTGACATGTGGCGCAAAGTGACTGACGGCACCTTATACATACCTACACGCGAAGAGGTGGTTGGCAAGACGAAAATCGTGGTGATTGCCGACAGAACGTCTGGCAGCGATGAAGAGAAGTATGCCACATGGGGCGACATATATGATGGTCTGTACAAACAGACCGACCGAGCCAACACGGGTGACGGTCAGTTTATGAACAACCGCTGTTTCTTCAAGAAGACAGGCCGATATGGTGCCATACCTCTCTGTGTGGAGCTGTATGACTCTTTGGCTAAGACCATTCCGCTGAAGGTAAAACGGTCGAACTATACGTCAAGATGGAGCACCCAGACGAAGAAGGTGAATGACTTCAATGCACGCTATCCGGAATTGTCGAAGGGTGACTTGTATGTGAACCGATTTAAGAACCAGCTCGTCACCTACTGGCCACACACGAACCTGCATGGAGGTAAGCTTTGTACGGGGGAGATACCTCTCGAGTATAACACATGCGACAAACTGAAGCTGACTCTTGGTACTCTTGGTAGTGCTTTGGTGCGGGAATATGCCGACCATATCGATTTCTACTTCAACAACTTCCGAACCGATACGACTGCTCTGGTGACTGAAACCATTGTGGTTACTGGAGTGAAGACGGAGCCGACCTATAAGCTGACGAAACGCACTTTAGCTAAGGGAAACGCGACTGCTGACTGGAATGCAGAAACCGGAACATATACGCTCACGTTGAAACACATGGGCGGTTTAGACCTTACAATCAATTGTGAGGGAAACGCTTCAGACAGAAGAACCGACATGGTAAGTACCACTTCGCTGACAGCCGACCTGCCCAAACAGCCCGATCCCTATCATGGGGAAATCATCATTGAGGCAGAAGATATGGACTATAAGAACATCAAGAGTTGTGTGACCGACCCATACACATGGTATCCAAGCGTCATAGGACATGCAGGAAACGGGTTTGCCGATATGGGAACGAACACAAGCGGAGCATTGCGCCATCAACTCACTCTCTCCAAGGCAGGAAGCTACCGCATCAGTATGCGATATACATGTACTTCCAAGGCAGGAAAGGTGCGTGCCCAGGTGAATGGAAAGACTGTGATGATGACTACCGAGAAGACAGAACTAAACGAATGGAAGAAAGCAACTGTTGAGGCAACACTCAAAGCCGGCAAGAACGACCTTGTGCTGACCAACCACACAGGTCTGCCCATGTATATAGACCAGATCATCTACACCCCTGCTGACCTAGAGAATGAACGCTTCCTCATCACCGTCCGTAAGGCGAGTCACGGATCAGTCAGCTCCGATGTGAGCGAAGCAATGGAGGGCGACACCGTGACGCTCAAGGTCAATGAAAGCAAGGGCTATGTTCTGAAGGAACTGCGTATGGTAAATGGTGTGAACTATACCTTAGGTACGACCCTCAACATAGTGGCGTATGACAAGGAAAATCAGACGGTCAGTTTCCTGATGCCTGATGATATCGTAACAATTGTGCCAGTATTCGGTGAGGAAGAAGAAAACGGCTCGCTCTATAAACTTAGCTTCGCTTCGGTAGCTGAGGGTAGTTTGCCACAAGGATGGCGCTGTGTTCAGGAGAATGGCGAGGTGCATGAATACCCCGAGACCTATTCGTTGGGAGCACGTACGTTTGCTGGCTTCACCGGGTATCAAGGCAAAGGTCTGTATTGGCGCGACAACTATGCTGAGTATGGACGACAAAGCGCATATCCGCTTAAACTTGCTAAGGGCAACTATACGCTGACTTATGTGATGGCCGCATGGAAAAAAAATCCGAACTATAAAGCCCAGATACTCGACAACTCTGGCAATATGGTTGCTGAATCCGTAAGCCACGATGCAACTCCCAATGCTGATGGAAGCAGGACTGCCAACCTCACACAGTCAAAGACCCACGAGCTGCCATTCTGCATAGAAACAGAAGGCAACTACATCATCCGCTTTGAGAATACAAGTACGTTTGAATCCGACTATCATGAGTTCCTGCTTTTGGATTGCTACATCAGCGAAACAGGCGATGCTAACAGTATTGAACTTTCAAGCTTCAAGGTTCGGGATTCAACTTACAGCATCTACAACATCGGTGGAGAACGGCGGCAGTCGTTGCAGCGTGGAATCAACATCATCCGCACGAAAGACGGCCAAACCAGAAAAGTAATTATAAAGGATTAAAAAAGAGAAGAATCATGAAAAAAAAGAAATGGATGATAACAATATTGCTGGCTTTCACTTTTTGGGGTAGTAACGCACAGCAGACATTGAAAGACGGAGAGATGCCACAGTTGCCATTATTACCAGGAATTCCTGCCAAGGAACCAATTGGTTCAGTGAAACTTGGAGATAGCTTCGGTCATCCGTCGGAAGAGGGCTATAAGGAGGTGCCACGCGACTGGAATCCCAAGAATCTCGCCCCTGAGTATCTAACGCGGCTCTACCAGAAATCCGGCGCACGTTTCCTGATGATTCAGGGGATGCATCATGACAATTTCGACTTGTGGAACTCCATGTATCAACCTTGGAACTCTGTAAATATGGGTCCGAAGCGAGATATTCTGCGTGAATGGGCTGATGCTTGTCACAAATACAATATGCGCTATGGCGTGACTTTCCATCACGAATACACATGGTGGTGGTGGCAGTCAGCCTTTGGTGCCGACAAGAATGGAGATAAGGCTGGAGTGCCTTACGATGGTCACCTTACGTTGGAGGATGGAAAAGGAAAGTGGTGGGAAGGTTATGACCCACGCATGCTTTACACCATTGACCTTCGTGAATATAGCAAGTTGCAGGGAGGTTTCTATACACACTATCTCGACTATTGCAAGTGGTATGCCACCCAATGGTCTATGCGTATGACGGACGATGCGCTTGAAGTTACTTATCCTGCAAATGTCGATTTGAAGATCTCAGCCGTTTTCAGAATAGAAACTCGTTGAATGGCGGCTTTTTGTAACCAAGAAACAGAACAAGAATATAGATGAAAACAATGAATCGCATACTACTATTTGCAATGCTCTTTGTTGTATGGACACTCAACAGTCACGCCCAGTATGCAGGCGACCGACATCAGTATGTAGAGTATTTGGTCAATGTGAATCATCCCAATCGCACCTTTCAGACGGGCGAAGAGGCTATCATCACCATACAGGCACAGAAGGGAGGCATTCCACTCGATGGAGTGAAAATACGCTACTCCGTGGGTGATGAGATGGTGTTGCCAGCTCCTAATCAGTCAACTATGTTTAAACAAGGTGTGGCTACCATCTCTATGGGCACAGCCTCTGCCCCCGGGTTCCGAGAATGCGATTTTGAATTCGATGTGTTTGGCAAAACCTATAAGGATGTTGTGAAGGTGGGCTTCGACATTGCAGCCATCCGTCCTTTCACAACGATGCCTGCAGACTTCGGAAAGTTCTGGCAGCAGGAAATCAAGAAGGCACGGCAGACAGACTTGGATGCTCATATGACATGGATGCCACAATACTCCGATTCACAAGTGGATGTGTATCTTGTCCGACTCACAGTGGGCGAAAATGGCAAGTGCTTCTATGGCTATCTGAGCAAACCGAAAAGCTCTAAACTCTCCACTCTAAACACTAAACTCAACAAGTATCCCGTGATGTTCTGTCCTCCGGGAGCTGGACCCTACAAACGTTCCCCTCAGAAAGACTTTGCCCGCAAGGGATTCATTGTGCTCAATGTGGATATACATGGGCATAACCCTGAGCTTTCCAAGGAGTACTTCGACGGGGTGTGGAACAGCACCTTCGCCTACTGGAACCGTGGACTCGAGTCGCGCGACAGCTGCTACTATCGTCAGGTGTATGCTGGTTGTGTGCGCTGCGTCGATTACCTCTGTTCGCTGCCCGAATGGGATGGCAAGAACGTGGTCTGCAAGGATGGCAGCCAAGGTGGAGCGCTCAGCATCGTCACAGCTGCCTTGCACGAGAAGGCATCATTGGTGTGTGCTGCCTACCCTGCCCTCTGCGATCTGACAGGCTTTGCCCATGGGCGTGCAGGAGGATGGCCTAAATACTTCTTCAAGGAAAGTCCCGAACGCAAACCCACCGACAAGGTGCTGACCATCGACGACAAAGCAGAAATCGAAACCCTGCAATACTTCGACGTGGTCAACTTCGCCCGTATCCTCAAGGCACCCGGCTACTATTACTTTGGCTTCAACGACAACTTCTGTTCACCCACCTCCATCTTCGGCATGCTCAATGAGATGAAGGCACCACATACCATAGTTAATACTTATACCAATGGTCACTTCAACTATTCCGAGAGTGAAGCGCTCGCTTCAGAGTGGGTGGTACAACAAATAACAACTTCAAATAAAAAACTAATAAAATGAAAAAACAATTACTGATAACTATACTGTGCGTAGCAGGAATCATGCCAATAGAGGCAGACAATATTACTGTCGACGGCACCAGCCGTTCGTACATCGTTTATGCACCGAAAAATCTGGGCGAGAACCGCCCATTGTTCATCTTCTGTCATGGATCTGGCCAGGATGCCAACTATATGCTGAACACGCAATTCAGGGACACGCAGAACCCAAGTAGAAAAATAAGCATCGAGGCCGTATGCGATACCGCTAAGTTTGTCATGCTCTTTCCCAATGGCATCAACAACCAGTGGGATATAGGCGGCAACCGCGACATTAACCTCGTGAAGGCCCTTATCGACAAGATGGTGACACAGTATAAGATAGACCGCAACCGCGTCTATCTCGGCGGTTTCTCCATGGGCGGCATGTTTACCTATCACGCCATGAACAAGATTCCCGACCTCATTGCAGCTTTCGTACCTGTAAGCGGTTACCCTATGGGTGGTGCAACGGCTAATACTAATGTTCGTCCGCTACCCATCATGCATATTCACGGAACAGCAGACGATGTCTGCGGATTCAGTGGTGTGCAGCCGGCGTTGAACGTTTGGATCAAGCATAATGGTTGTCCTACAACCGCTAAAGTCGTAAATAACTACAACGGTTTCAATGGTGCCAAGCTCCACACGTGGGCCCCAGGCAACGATGGTGTAGAAGTGAAGTTGCTGGAGTTACCCAACAAAGGGCACTGGGTGTGCAAAGAACCTCAGGTATATACGGGCAAGGAAATGTGGAACTTCTGCAAGAACTACTCGCTGAACAAGACATCACCCAACATACGCATCACCTCACCTACTACAGGAACAAAACACATCTGTTTTGCTCCCACTGGTGAAGCAGTTTTTCCAGACATTACCATCACCGCTACAGCTGATGATTCAAATGGTTCTGTGGAGAAAGTGGAATTCTATGATGGTACAACACTACTTGGCACTTGCACAACCAAACCCTACAAGGCCACACTGAAAGATGCCAAGGCAGGTAAGCACGCGTTGAAAGCCATAGCTATAGACAACGACGGTGAGACGAGCACAGCTTCTGTTGAAGTAACTCTTCAGACTCCGACAACACTAACCATCTCGTCGGCATTCACTGAGGGGGGAGCGTTGCCTGCCGGCTGGACCACTTACGACGGAAATGAAAAGCGTGTGGGCTATAGCAATGGCTATTCATTGGGATGCCGCATCTTACAGTTCACAGGGTCACCACGTGGTCTGAACTACGGGCTTTACTTCCGTAATATTGAAGGGAAACCTCGTCAGGGTTGGGCGAAATATGGACTCTCTAACAGTGGTACGACACTGCGTCTGAGTCCTGGTCACTATACGGTGAAATACAAGATCTGCAATTGGAACAAGCCCGAATTCACTCCCGTGGAACTGGGAATCGAAAAGAACAATGGCAATGTAAATATCGCCAAGACTACATTTACACCGACCATCAACATCGGCAATGTAGCTTCCAATAGTTTTGGTCAGCTCCAGCAGCAGAGTTTTGAATTTGACATCACCGAAGAAGGAAACTATGCCATAGCCCTCTATACAGCTGACGTGGAATATGGAGACTGCATTCTTGGCCAGCTCATATTGGCGAATAACAGTTATTCGACTACGGACGTCAAGGATGTTGAGCTCCAACAGTCAATAGCTCAAGGACAATATTATGACCTTCAGGGACGCAAAATCAGGGATAGTAAATCATCAAGTGGTAAAATGCCAAGAGGTATCTACATCATAAACGGAAGGAAATATATAGTCAAATGAAAAGAGGTTTTATTATATTATTGATAGCTGTCTCGTGGTGGAGCATACAACAGGCTTTTCCACAACCAAACATTGTGTTTGGAACATCGAGAGATGCCGAGGTTGTTATGCTGCAGGCACGTGAGATAGCCAGGAACGCCGAGGTGAAGACTGTTCAGACATGGAACGAGGGAAGGGACAAGAAGCTGTCGTACTATTTCGAAGATGCGAAAGAGGACATGCCTTTCCGTGTTTGTGTGCCCCGTTCGTGGGATGGAAAGACAAAACTGCCACTGATGATGTTCCTGCACGGAGGATGGAACAACGAAAGCTCGTATCTGGACCAGAATGATCGACAGCTTGTGCGAATGGCGGATAAATATGGGTATCTGCTTGTGTCGCCTCTTGGTGCGCATTCGTCATACGGAAACCGTCTGGTGTTACCTGCAGAGTTTGGAAAGGAAAAGGAAACAGAAGAGGTGCTGTCCAAACGAAATACCCCGGAAATGATGCACGCACAGGAACTGAGCGAGCAGGATGTCATCAACGTGCTGGAAATAGTCTTGAACCGCTATCCCGTTGACCGAGGCTGTATGTTCCTCTGCGGCCACTCGATGGGTGGAGGCGGCACCTGGTATCTCGGGGGAAAGTACCCTGACTACTGGCGTGCCTTAGCTCCGATGTCCGGACCATTCGTCACTCGTGAGGGCTATCCTTGGGAGCGACTGCGTCAAAAGCCGATTCTCATTACGGAAGGAACACTTGCTGGGGCCTCGCTTGATGCAAGCCGTCAACTCCGCGATTGGATGCGGAAGGAAGGATTCCGACTGGAATATAAAGAGGTGTATGCCGACCACCCTGATATGTTTCCACTTACGTTGGAAGATGTTTTCTGCTTTTTCGACCGTCAGCAGGAAAAGCCTCTTGTTGCAGCCCCTCTGCGCCGTCCTATCAGCACTCATCAGCCTATGTGGATTCTGCATATTGACACTTGGAATCACGCCGACCCACAAAAGATTATCGATATGGTTCCAGAGGATATCCGCCCTTATGTAGTGTTCAACCTGTCTCTGTCAATCAATCACAGAGCAGATCGTTGGTTACAAGTGGAGTATGGTTATGAGACTGCTAAGTCGTGGCTCCGGACTTGTGCCGAGAATCGAGTGTGGGCTATGATTCAGCCTTCATCGGGTGCTTTCTGTCATTTCACAGATGGCGACATGACCGTCTTCGATGAGTTCTTCAGAGACTATCCCAACTTCGTGGGATTCAATTATTGTGAACAGTTCTGGGGCTTCGGAGACCCGTACGGGGTCACATTCGAACAACGTCTTGACCACTGGGCCGACCTGATGGAGCTCAACGTACGTTACGGAGGCTACCTTACTTGGAGTTGGTGTAATGCCTATTATGATGCTGACCGTAATCCGATAGCCCTGATGAAACGAAGTCCACGCTTACGGAAGCTTCTGTCAGAACATCCGGAAAATTTCATCTGCTGCGAGAAATATACGATGAACCACGGTTTCCACGAAATCGAAAGCATGTGTCTCGGAGCTTGGTTGGGAGGTTATGCAGGACAGTATGGAACTCGCTTCGACGAGACGGGGTGGCGAGGAAATGAACCACGTGAGAAATTCCCTGTCTCTGCTGGACCGGCACCGGTGTTGGAACATCTGCTGCTTACGGGTCAAACCGTGGTAGATGGTCCCGAAACCATTCCTGTACAGGTTTGTCATGAGATAAAGTCCACTCTTACTGCAGATGGTTTTACCACCCGAAAGTGGGAGTTCTACCCGCAGTTTCAGAATATCTATTTCGATATATTCCGCAAGATTCTCGACGGAACCATACGTCTGCTGACCCGACAAGAAGTACTCAATCGCACCAAAGTGGCCCTAATCCATGATGTCAATATCGAGTCGGGCGACCGTGATGCCATGCGTGCCAATTACATAGCACCTGAAACGCTGTACGACGGACTCTACAAAATGCCGGGAGATGGTACTTGGCTAAGCCAGCATTCCTGGTTCAAGTCCACGGGACGCTATGCTGCCATCCCAGTTGTCTATGCCCTGAACAAAGATGCCTCACACACCATTCCCGTGCAAGTGAAGGTGTCTGACTATACCACCCGTTGGTCCTCAGAGCAAGAAAAGGTCGACGAATTCAACACACTCTATCCGCAGGAATATACAGGTGATGCGTATGCCGGACGTGCCGACAACTGCTGGATTATCTACAACCCCTTCAAGACAGGACAAAGTGCCAGCGCATGCATCCCCTTGAAATATAACAGCTGCGAACAGATGGAGGTTCGCCTGCCACGTTATTCCACCATGTTGGCAAAAGAATACAGCGACCACATCAGTCTTTATTTCAACAACTACGACAACGCACTCTCTCAGGCCCGAACAGACACCATTCAGATTACGGGCATTCACGGAAAAGCAACGTATAACGTTACGGACCGACTGAAACCACTTGCCTCAAGCGATGTTCCTGCGCAGGTCACTGTGGAGCAGAAAGGGAAAAACCTGACATTGTATGTCACGCATAACGGTCCGCTCGACATTGAGATCAATTGTAAAGGACGCGCAAAACAACGATTGAGTGCCGCAAAAACCGGCACGACACATGAGCCGGCCATTCCGCCAACCTATGAAGGACCCTTCCAGTACGAGGCTGAGAACTTTGACTACAAAGGCATAAAAGCCAATATTACCAACGGGGTGAACAAGTCTGTACGAGACTACACAGCTCAGGGCTATCTTGATTTCGGAGGCTACGCTGATGCTGCTATTCGAAAGACCATCCGTGCACCTCGGAACGGATCAAACACCATCACGATTCGCTACAAAGCATCTGATGGTGCACGTTCGATACGTCTCAACATCAACGGAAACATACAATCTGTCGAACTGCCAGCCACAAAACACAACTGGTGGGGTACGGTAACCGTTCAGACTGAACTTAATAAGGGTGACAATCGGTTGGAAATATCCGCTGCAGCAGCTTCGGAAAATTCTCTGCTGATTGATAATGTCATAATAAACTAAAGTCTAAGGTCTAAAGTCTAAATAAAGATGAATATAAAAACAATCTTTTTCTCTGGTATGTTGCTCATGAGCAATGGACACCTGATGGCACAAACTCAGACCATCCAGCTCAGTAGCCAATCCACAGGTAAGACCTTCGATGGTATAGGAATTGTAAATGGAGGCGGTGCAACGTCGGTGCTGCTGAAGGACTATCCAGAACCGCAACGCTCACAAATCATGGACTTGGTCTATAAGCCTAAGTTCGGTGCTTCTGTGAGCACCCTGCTCGTGGAAATTCCTGGCGACGGCAACTCCACACAGGGCTCTATGCCCTCCCACAGCCATTATCGTGGAGACTACAACTTCCAACGTGGGTATATGTGGTGGGTGATGACTGAAGCCAAGAGTCGCAACCCAAAACTCTCGCTCGATGCTACGGCGTGGAGCGCTCCGGCATGGGTGGGCAACTATTGGTCGCAGGATATGGCTGACTATTATGTGTCGTGGCTCAGCGGACTGCGTCAGGTATATGGGTTGGAACTCGATGCCATCGGCTGCCACAACGAGAAAGGCGTCAGCTACGACTTTGCCAAGATGCTGCGCCGCACAATGAACGAACGTGGCTTCTCAAATGTGAAACTGCATGCATTTGATAACTGGGGTGGGGGAAAGATGAATTTTCTGAAGGACATGCAGAATGATCCAGAATTGCGTGATGCCATCGATGTGGTCAGTGCCCATACATTCAGTGAAATCCCATTGACAAAGGAACAACGTGAATTGGCAGAAGCGATGGGGAAGCCCATTTGGAACAGCGAGGATCATGTCTATCGCAAAGGCTTCGACTGTCTCATCAGTATCGTGAAGTGTTTCAACGAGAACTACATCGTGAGTGGAGCGACCAAGGTGGTCAATTGGTACGACATTGCTGGTGTCTATCCCCTGGAGCCTTACAGTCATGACCCTGCGATGGTGCTGGCTTGGGAACCGTGGAGCGGACATTATTCTGTTCGCGAGAACCTCTGGGGCTATGCCCACTACGGACAGTTCACTGAAGTGGGTTGGCAATATGTGGATGATGGTTGTCTGGCACTGGATGGTGGTGGCACGATGGTCACCCTGAAGAACCCTGCAACGGGCGACTACAGCGTCATTGTTGAGACAAAAGATGCCCAGCAAACACAAACACTCAAGATAAAGGTTGATAAGAGATTGAGCAGAAACACACTCTGCGTGTGGCGAAGCATCGAACAAGAGCAGTTCGTGCAACAAGCTGACATCAAGCCAAGGGGAGGTAGCTTTACCATCACGTTAGAGCCCAATGCAGTCTATTCTCTCTCCACGACCCGTGGACAGCAAAAAGGTTCATTTGCCGATATCCCCACTTCGCAATCTTTCCCGATTCCCTACGAGGACAACTTCGAAGCATACAATCCTCAGGCTTGTGGATACTTACCCCGCTACACAGCTGATATCATCGGCGCGTTTGAATTAAGACCTACTCCAGACCCATCATCCCACTCGGGGGACAGAAAGGGGGCTTGCATCCGTCAGGTGGTTGGAGAACACACCCTCAGCTGGGCACCCGAATGGCATCATTACACCATCCTTGGTGATTCCGCCTGGCGCGACTACGAGGTAAGTGCTGATGTCTATCTGAATCCACAAGATGAGGCTGCTGTGATGGGGCGTGTCTGCGATGTC
Source organism: Bacteroidaceae bacterium (assembly GCA_017615245.1). Taxonomy (GTDB): domain Bacteria; phylum Bacteroidota; class Bacteroidia; order Bacteroidales; family Bacteroidaceae; genus Colivivens. The sequence goes on along the minus strand of JAGAAL010000010.1, from coordinate 12,930 downwards.
GGTTCCGGCTATGGCATCTGGGCAAAGGGCTATTATTTGAAACTCGATGATCAAGGACATTGTACGCTTGTCATTACTCGCGGCAAACTCAACCCCAAGGAACTCATAGGTGACAAGGAGCAACAAGAAGCTATCCTTGCCCGCAAGGATGTGGAAGTCGGTGGGGAGTATTCGTTGGCTTCTACACAGGTTAAAGGCATTGGGCCTTGCAGTTGGCACAATCTCAAGCTTCGTTTCAAGGGCGATACTATTACTGGCTTCGTTGATGGCCAGCAAGTGCTACAGGCAAAGTCCGACCGCTACCCCAAGGGTATGGCAGGCCTATTGGCTCCCATGCAAAAGCAACGCATATGTACCCCTTATTTCGATAACTTAAAAATTATTCCTATATTATGAGAAAGATAATATTATTGTTTGCTGCTTTTATCATCATGTCGATGAATGCGATAGCACAGGAAACATTCTGTATTGCCAAGGACGGCAAGGCTGCGACAATCGTGGTGGATGAACAGGACTGGAAAGGCGTGATCCGTGCTGCCAATGACCTGGGCGACGACGTGCGCAAAGTTACTGGAAAACCAGCAACTTTGCTAGTGAATAGTGAACAGAGAATAGTGAATAGTGAAGATGACGGCTGCATTGTCGTGGGCACTATCGGCAAGAGCCGGCTCATCGACCGCCTCATCAAGCAGAAGAAGCTGGACGTGAGTAAGGTGAAGGGACAGTGGGAGTCGTTCGTCATTGATGTGATGGACGGCAATCTCGTGGTGGCTGGCAGCGACAAGCGTGGCACCATCTATGGCATCTACGAGATTAGCCAACGCATCGGTGTGTCGCCCTGGTACTGGTGGGCTGACGTGCCTGTGCAGCATCAGGACGAGCTTTATTGGACAGCTGGTCGCTTCGTGCAGCCCTCTCCCAAGGTGAAGTATCGCGGTATCTTCATCAACGACGAATGGCCGTCGTTTGGCGACTGGGCGACGGAACACTTCGGTGGCATCAACTCGAAGGCGTATGCCCACATGTTTGAGCTGCTGCTGCGCCTGAAAGCCAACTATCTGTGGCCTGCCATGTGGGGGAGCCGCTTCAATGAGGATGACCCCGAGAGTCCTCGTCTGGCTGATGAGTATGGCATCGTGATGGGCACCTCCCACCATGAGCCGATGATGCGTGCCCACCGTGAGTATGTGACCCGCAAGGACGAGATTGGTCCTTGGGATTACTCCGTGAACAAGGAACGCCTGGACAAGTTCTTCCTCGACGGCATGCAGCGCAACAAGGCATACGACAACCTCGTGACCATCGGTATGCGTGGTGATGGCGACGTGGCGATGGGCAAGGGCGATGATGCTGACAACATGAAGACGCTTGCTGAGGTCATCAAGGGTCAACGCTCCATTATCAAGAAGGTGTATGGACGTGAGGACGGAGTGCCACAGCTTTGGGCCATCTTCACCGAGGTGCAACGATATTATGATGCAGGCTTCACCGTACCCGACGATGTGACCTTGCTGCTCTGCGACAACAACTGGGGCTACATCCGTCGCATCGGTCGTGATTTCGAACGCAAGCGCAAGGGTGGACTGGGTCTCTACTACCATATCGACATGAACGGCGGTCCGTGGAACGACCGATGGGTGAACACCACCACCATCCCCAAGTTGCGCGAACAGCTCAACCTCGCCTACCAGACGGGCATCGACCGCATCTGGATTATCAATGTGGGTGATCTGAAACCCAAGGAAGTGCCCATCGACTTCATCATGCACTACGCCTGGAACCCCGATGCTGTGAAGGCTGGTGACGAGCAGGCTTGGCTGGAAGGCTTTGCTGCGAATGCTTTTGGCGCAGAGCATGCCAAGGAGGCTGCTGACCTCATGGCGAAATACACGAAGTACAACCTTTGGCGCAAGGCAGAGGCACAGGTGCCGGGCATCTTCAACAAGGAGGAGATGGCATATACCGACAGTCTGTGGCTCTCGCTCTCAGCCCGTGCAGAGGCACTGCGGGTGAAGATTCCAGCTGAGGCACAGGATGCCTACTACCAATTGGTCTATTACCCCGTGGTGGCAAGTGCAGGAGTGGCTCAGATCTACAATGCTGCCACCCGTGGCAACTCCAACCTCATCGACCAACTGATGGCTCGCGACCAGCAGCTCAGCGACTACTATCACCAGATTGCTGGGGGCAAATGGAGCAAGATGATGCAGGACAAGCACATCGGTTACACCCAGTGGTCGATGCCCAAGGACAATATGAACCCCATGAAGCTCGGCAAACCTTCCGTGCGTGAGGGTTTCAAGGAGAAAGACCCGATGCCGCATCGTGGTGCATTAGACTTCAACGTCGGCTATGCACTGCAAGACCAGCCAGCCACCCAGGAATACAGCATTCCTGCCTACCAGTTCTCCCGCAAGACGGATGGCAAGGGTGCCGCATGGACTTTCCTGCCCGACCTCGGACGTGGCAAAGGTTGCATGGGCAGCAGCAATGTGTTGGCACAGAACAGCGGAGCCACGTTGGAATACGACATAGAAGTCTCTAAATCCTCAACTCTAAACTCTAAACCCTCAATAGCCATCGGCATCCTGCCCACACAGGACATCTATCCAGCCCGAGGACTTCGGATCGGCATCCAGGTTGACGACTTGCCCATGCAGACCATCGATGCCCGTCGCGGCATTGTTGACACCTTCTCGGAGTACAATCCCCAGAACCTTGCCCGTTCCAAGGTGCTCAAGCCTCTGCCTCCACGCAGTCGTCTTGCCCTGAGCGGCTTCTGGAACGGACGTCAGTTGCCCCGTCGCGATGAGGTGTTCGACAACCTCCGCTGGCTCGATGCCACCTTCGAGGGCATCACCCCAGGCAAGCACACCCTCAAAGTCATCATGATTGACCCCGAGATTGTGGTGGAACAGATCGTGGTCAATCCCGACAACAATCATTACAGCTATTTCGGGACCCAAGCCCAATAAGTAGTCCCGTCCCCAAGAAAAAAAGAGTAGCGTCCAGAAGGATGCTACTCTTTTATTATAGTCGTGTTTGAATACTGTGTGATTTATTTCACCCAAATTCGTTTGCCTCCTACTATGTTTATACCTTTTTGGAGCTGATTCAGACGCTGTCCTGAGAGGTTATAGATGGCAGAAGTGGTCGTCTTCTCATGAACTTCAGCAATAGATGTTGCTGTAGGATCTTTGTAGAGAACCATCTTGGTGACGACGGTCTTTGTGTTCCATGCTGATGCCTTGATAGCGTGAAGATGTGCAAATCCCTTGTCGGTTACGATGGCCTTGAGGTCGATAGTGTAGATGTTGCCATCGATAGTGTAGTACTTCTCAGGCCACTGACCAGCCTTCGGCATCTCAAGTCGCTTTGAGAGTGACTCATCGCTGTTGTATGCACCGCCATCTTCCTTGCTTGCTTCCATGTTCATAAAGAATCGTGGAGAATCGGAACTTACTACTACAATCAGTTTCTCATAGCTTGAGAGATCGGCATATTGGTCGCAAAGAACGCTAGTGTTGCCGTATGGAGCATCTGACTCTTCACCGATTACGAATGAGCATGCTGTAGCCTCTCCAGTTGTTGGATTAATGGCATCGTCCCAGAGTTTGAACATGTCTGCTGTGAGGTCGGTATAGCCTTCACCTGTGTATGGGTCGGTTTCATTACCACCTTCGCCTTCTCCTTCGCCACCATTCTCGCCTTTCAGTTCTTTGTATTCTGCTTCAGACATGAACTTCCAGTATGTAGCTTGTTCTTCGTCAACAAATACCAACTTGCCATCAGCATCATAGCTTAGGCACTTTCCTGGTGAATAGAAGTCAGCATTGTCTTTGTTGTAGAAACAGAAGATGAGCAGTCCCTTATCTGTCACATCATACAATGGGAACACTCCGTAGCCGTTTACTTTTGTGGCAGTAATCACATCGTTTGCACGGCATGAAAGCATTGTCACCTTATTATCGCGTTCTGCATCAGTGAAGTCTGTTGTGAAACGGACAGCATAAAACGAACGTCCTGCAGGGTCGTTGAATACGTTTCCGTTTTTGTTCCATCCTCCTTCATAGTTGGCTTCGAATACGATGGTAAACAGTACGCCCTCATCGCCCATCTCTGCATCTGCGTTGATGAACTTCTTGGCTTGAATGTTGTACAGGTAGCCTTTGTCGTTTGCCTGTGGGTAACTTTGTGCAAATGCACTCTGACACATTGTAGCAAATAGTGCCAACATTAAAAAAGTAATCTTTTTCATTTTTCTGAAATTTTAAAGTTAATAAATATGTGAAAATTAGTTGGGTTATCTAACCATTATTTTTTTATTCCCTACAATATTCAGACCTCGATGAAGTCCGTTCATACGTTGTCCAGAGAGATTATAGATGGTCGATGGGGACTGTGTCTTTGTAACATCGGTGATGGAGGTGCCAGCAGGGTCTTTGTAGAGCACCATGTGGCTGACAGTTACAGTGGTGTCGTAGGTCGGGCCTTTGATACCGTTAAGTCGTGCATACCCCTTGTCGGCTACAATCTTCTTCAGGTCAATGGTCCATACACCATTCTCCATTGTGTAGTATTTTTCTGCCCATCCACCTGCTGTTGTAATCTCTATACGTCCTGATGCCGCTTCATCACTGGCATTGTATTTGCCGCCATCTACCTTGTTGAAGTATATACGTGGATTGTCGGATGTGACAACTACTATGAGTTTGTCGTATTCTGAAAGATCAGCGAAGTTGAGATAGTTGAGGTTACCGTCTCCATAGACGGTGATGGCTGGATCGTTGATGTGATAGTCACATGCTACAGCCTCATCTACGGTTGGATTGACTGCATCGTCCCAGTGACGGAACATGCTTGGCTCAAGATTTGAATAGCCCTCGCCTGTATATTTGTTTTCGTCTTCGTCATCCGTCTGTCCTGTCATTTTGTTATATTCCGACTGACTTACAAATTTCCAGTATGTAGCCTGCTCTTCGTCAACAAATACCAGTTTACCATTTGAGTCATAGCTTAGGCACTTTCCTGGTGTATAGAAGTCTGTATTGTCTTTGTTGTAGAAACAGAAGATGAGTAGTCCTTTGCCTTCAACATAGTATAATGGGAATACACCGTAGCCATAGACTTTTGTGGCTGTAATCTCGTTGTCAGCACGACATGAAAGCATAGTCTGCTTGTTCTCCCGTTCTGCATCGGTGAAGTCAGTTGTGAAACGGACTGTTGGGAATGTACGACCAGCGGGGTCGGTGAAGATGTTGTTGTTCTTGTTCCATCCGCCTTCGTAAATGTCTTCAGAAACAATGGTAAAGCGTACTCCCTCATCGTCCATCACTGCATCGGCGTTGATGAACTTCTTGGCTTGAATGTTGTACAAGTAACCTTTGTCGCCTGCATCTGGGTAGGTCTTTTCTTCTTCCTCGCCAGGATCCTCGCCAGTTTCGCCTGTCTCAATACGTGTGAGTGTGAAGTTGTTGAACACACACCACACGAAGACGGTATAGGCTGGTTGGTAGATGCGTACGTTCAGCTTCTTGCTGTTATCGACATAAGCATAGAGCTCTACTTTGTATTTGCCTCCGTCCATAAGGGTTTTTGCCTGACCTGTATTGTCGGGATTTGTTGAGCTGGCAGCTGCAGAATACCAGTCTGGAATCTGTGCCCAGTACTTGTCGTTTACTGCCAGATATGCATTAGTGAGTGCATAGCCCTCCTTACCCCATGCGTAGCAGTTTGCGTTGCTGCCCTGACGTGAGAGTATGGTGGCGGTTAGTTTATAGAGTCCTGGTTTGTCAACCGAGATTGTCTGGCTCACATAGCCGTGTTTGTTGAACAGTTCACCTCCGTAGTTGCCTGCGTTGTATGCCTGCGCACTTGCGGTCTTGGAGTCGGCAGGTTCGGTGAGGGTCCATGAACTGGTGCTACCCGATGTGGCATTCTTGATTTGGTTGGTGAGGTTGGTGGTGCTACACTTGGCTATTAGCGCATTCATGTCGGTAATTGTGGTGGCTTCGAGTCCTGCTCGCTTGGCTGCTTCCAGATAACCTGCATATTGCGTTTCCTTCACCATTGTTTTCTGTTCAGAGGCAGTCTTCATGACAAACAGGGTGGCTGCCTTTGCTGTTTGGGCGCTTGCGGTGAAATATCCGTTTGAGGCAGTCATATACTTGCCGTTTGATGCTTTCAGCACAAATCCGTTGTCAGCTTGCTCGATGGTCCAGTTGAGGTTTTCTGCTGTTGAGGCACGGTCGCCATAACCATCGTGTGAAAGGAACAGACCATTGTCGAGGAACTTGATGCGCTTGTTGCCATCTGTATGGGTTTCGATGCTGACCGGCAGACCAATGTTGTCGGTTATAAGGCGTGAACCGAAATTGGCTCCGCGACCTAAGAATTTACCTAGAGCGGGTGAGTAGAGGTAGAAGTGTGATGCAAACTGGTCGGGAGTACGGAACTTGAGGCTCTTGGCCTCGTTGATAGTCTGACCGTCTGCATCTATCACAGAACCTGCGGGTATCGTTAGTGTGTATTGTGTTGATGGGGTGAGCTGAGTGTCGGCAAACGTTATGACCAGACCTTCAACCTTCATGGTTACGCTTTTGCTCTCTCCTCCGTCGGCCTGAAGGGTGGCTTTCGCTCCTGATGCGAGTGTGGAACCAACCGTGCAGAGTGCATAGATGTCCGACAGGCGTTCGAAGCAGGAGCCTTGGTCAAAGTCGAATTGAAGGGGATAGTGCAGGATGCTGCTCTCGCCCTCAACCATGTTGTTGATGAAGTTTGCTAGGTCGGTTGCAGGCACACCCAATTTCGTTGTGATGTAGTGGAAATAATGTTGCTGCAAGGTGTGACCTTTCGAGCTCTGTATCACGTAATTGATGGCAGGATCGACCTTCACTTTGCGACGTTCGCCTGCCTGAGAATATGAGGTCAGCTCGTAGTCGTGGTACATCTGGTTGCGAGAGAATCCGAGCACGCCTTCAATCAGTTGTGCCAGACAGCCGGTACGGTCGGCTCCTACCTGACAATGGAAGTAGAGAGGACGACCTGCGTTGACATTGTTGACAAGGAACTTAAAGGTGTTGCTCCATGTAGTTACGTCGAGTTGCAGGGTGTTGTCGCTCCAACGGCCAAGGTTGGCAAAGAAGAATTTCACTTTCGAGCCGAGAGGTGATGTGGTGGGTGTGCCTCCTACGTTCCACTGACTGCGAAGATCGATTTCTGCACTTATATTCAGTGCCTGTATCTTCTTTGTGTCGTATGAGTTGAGCACCTGGCCTTTGTCCATTTCACTTCCGCGGTAAATCTTTTCGTAACGAATGCGGTTGTTGTCGCAGTTGATCCATCCTCCAAGGTCGCGAATGTTACTGATGGAGCTTGCTTTGATCATACGGACAGCTCCCTTGGTTTGGAAGTGACCTTTGCTTATGACTTCACCATTCTCCTCCACCTTATAATAATAATCTTGATTAGGAACGAGGTTGAGCACCTCACAAACGCTTGTCCCTGCCGGAATCGACTGAGTCTTGGTTTCTGCAAAGTCCTCTGTGCGACTCAAGGTCAGTGTGAGGGTGTTTTCGCTCTTTGGAACCGGTATCAGCACAGACTTAGGCTGATCGCGACGGAGTGGGGGAGTGAGATAGTAGTTGTAGATGACCGATGGTGATGCTTCTGTGTATGTTACTTCCGACAGATACTTGCGTGCTGCACGGTTGGTGAGGTCGGTCCAGAATGTCATGTCGTTGTAGTCGAGTGTGGTGAACTGCAGCGTGCTTGCTTTCGACTTGTATGCTGCATCCAAAGTCAACGTGCCGGAATATCCCTTTGTCGCATAATTGCCTTTCAGTTCTCCACCTTCCCATAGTGCAGGATTAGTATCGGGAGTCAGCGCACGGAGCAATACATCGTTGGCTTCTACTGTGGTTTCTTTCTCTACTTCCACATAGTAGCTATGACCGGCTTTCATCTCTTTCACGGGCACAAGTTGGGCATTCAGGCTTCCGTTGCTGCTTTCCTCAATACCTCCAAACACATAAACGGCCTTAAACAGACTGGCTGTTTGTTCCTCGTTGAGGTCGAAAGGCAGACATATCGGAGCAGGCTTCCCAGGGGTTACCGTTATGTTCGAGGTGACATTTGCATACGTATCCTCTGTGATGTCGTATTTCCTGCTTTGCGACAACTGAATGTCCACCGTAGGCTGTCCGTAATAGAGACGGAAGTTGCCGCATACCATCCAGTTGTCCGATGACGCAGTTACGATTTTCACACCCATTTTCACATCAGCATCCGCATCGAGTGTGGCGCGCATTACGTTCCAATACAATCCTTCGTTGAACGCGGCTTTTGCTCCACTCAGATTGCTAGGTATGCTCAGCCATTTTGCTCCCTGCTGATATGAACTGAGTGGACTGTAGCGAGCATCGTCGTTAATGTTCTTCACGCGTTGGGTCTCCGAACCGAAGAACAGATTCGTCCGATAAGTGTCCCGTCCCAGTTCATACAGCGAGTTGGTTGTGAGATAATCGGCAGGACGTTGGAAAGCCTGTACCTTTAATGTATATTGTCCGGCAGGCATGTCTTTCAGAGTATAGGTGACATTGCCTGTTTTTGTGTTCGAAAACTCTTTGACCTCTGTGGTGCCAATGAGCGCAGTCAGGTCAAACTGCCCCGTCTTAGTAGTACCTGTTGTAATGAGTTGCTTCAGGGCTGTCCACAACTTCGAATCGTAGCCTTGAATATCTTCGTCAGTCGAGGCTTGTTCTGCCTGATTCAATACAGCATCAAACGCAGTATGGTCTGTAGCCTGGTTGGCAATACTCTTGTAAACTTCCCATTGTGGTTTAGACGCCCTCTTCGATTGTCCCCATGCATCCTGAACGGTGCTTACTGCAAATATCGATATTATCATCAGAATGCCTGCCACTCGGATAGTTCTCATTGTATTCGTCATAATCAATAGTTTTTATAGTTTTGATATTAGCACTATTTATAACTCCCTTATATCTAAGTTTGTAAAACTACATAACTACAACGCTGATGGAGTAGGGAGCAAGAGCGATTTTGAAATTGTTCGACACCTTGAGGCTGCTCTTCGCCGGGACGATGTTGTTGGGGTTGTCGATGGAGTTGGTGTCTTCAGGACGTGCAGATTTCAGCGTTGTAACCACGGCTTTACCCTTCACTTTCGCACCTGTGGTTACGACGTTGACAGTCTGGCTCGATGCACCGATGTTGACCAGTTTCAGATAGAGCTTACCCGTCTGGGAGTCCACTGTGGTGTTGTAGTAGAGTTGTGGAACGGGTTCGCGTCCCATCGGTGTGGTTGGCACTCCCTCGGCTTCCATCGGTACGACCTTGTTGCCTAGGTTCTGTGCGAACATGCATTGTGCATGGTAAGAAGGAGAGCCGAACGAGGTGAGGGCATCGTAGCCGATGAGGTCGCTCTCCCACTGCATACCTCCCTGATTGACGTTGACAAACAGCGGTGCATAGCAGTGTGCGACAAGAATGTCGGAGTTACGCTCCATACAGGTCATCCACGCAGCATCACCAAGGGCTGCATTCATATTGGTGGTAGGTGAACCTTCACGTGTAGCCCACTCTCCACAGAAGATCTTTGGGCCGTTGCGATCGTATGAGTCGTACTGCTGTGCTGCACGATACATAGCTTCTGCATTGCGATAATAGTGTTCATCGATGACATCTACCTTGATGGCCGCAGGATTCTCAGCATTTCCACGCAGGGTACGCTCGTCCTGTGTGGATATAATCTGCAACTGAGGATATTTTTCCTTGATGGCATCGTAGAACTGCATGAAGCGATGTGAATAACTACCGCTACGATCGAAGAAGTCCTCGTTACCTATTTCCACATAGGTAAGTTTGAATGGTTCGGGATGTCCGTCGCGAATACGACGTGCTCCCCAACGGGTTTCGGGGCCTCCAATGGTATATTCGATTTCGTCGAGCGCATCCTTGATAAACGGTTCGAGTGCATCACCCTCAACGTAGTCGCTATTCAATACATAGCCGGCAAATACTCCAAGGATAGGTTCCGCGCCACATTCTTCTGCCCAGCAAAGGAACTCCAACAAACCCATACCATCGGTCGACCAGTAACCCCAAGGACTGCGATGACCTGGACGCATGGTGAGCGGGCCAATGGTGCGTTTCCAATCGAATCGCTCCTTGAAGGTGTTTCCCTCCAGATAGTTACCGCCCGGGAATCGCAGGAAGGTGGGACGCATTTCACGCAAAAGGTCCATGATATCGGTACGGTACCAGTCGGACTTCACCGTGTAGGTCTTCTTAGACTTTGGGAACAAAGTAGGATAAGCCAGGCTGTAGTTGCCTGTGTTGTGGAACTGAATGAAAAACACAGCGTCTTTGGTCGCTTTTACATCGGCTACCGTCTGGAACGTATAGGAATACTGCTTCCATTCGTTTGAGTTCAGATTCACATCCTGACTCGCATAGACCTTCTGTCCATCAAGCGAACGAAGTCCAACAGTCACTTTGCCTTGGCCTTTCAGGTAAGCATCACCGAAATAGGTGGTCGCAGGACGTACTGCGATGCCCCAGAAGCCGGGATTCTCCAAAGATGTCGCTTTGGTTAGCTCGATAGAGAGAGAACGTTTTTGGGTAAAATTGATACCACCTGTCGTGTTGAAACGCAACGTTCCAGCCGTGGAATCATTGAGCACCCAATAACGCGGTTTAGGAGCAGGACCACCTGGCCGGCCTCCACCCCCCTGCTGTCGGCGACTTTGCTGGCCTCCTGTCATTTCCTGCATGGCTATATCACGCAACAACTGTGAATACAGTCCTCCTTCATAGGAGTAGTTGATTTCCTCTGTCATCAGTCCGTAAAGGGTAGGACTGACGCTACGTTCTGCCTTGTCAACCCGTAGTGTCAACTTGGGTTGGGCCTCTGCATGTGTGAATAACACACATGCCATTGCTGTGGCAATAAATAAATTCTTCATAAGCGTTTTGTTATTGTTATAATCAGTATTATTTTTTCTTTTGAGAGAAGCACGTTATCACAACGTGCATTCTCTAAACTTTTCGTTATGAGTTACAATTAATACCTAAATATGTCAAATCTCAAACAAACTAATGATATTATAATTTACTCAACTTTCTCAAGCAGAACAGAATAATCTAATTTGTTGATTTTGGGTGCAAATTTAGTGAAAATTGCACACACTTCCTTGCATTATTTTTTATAATCATTTATGATTTTGAGCATTCCTTCCACAACATATTTGTAGATAGGGAACAAAAGAAGAAAAACATAAGTTCGTTGTTACTGTTGAATTGCCGACTCCAGTCCGTATGTGGCACTTAGCCAAGTGGTGGTTGCCTTGTCAATGTCGTCACTCAATAGTTTCAGTTCCGGCACTCGGTTGATGATGTCCTCTTCGGCATCCTGCTCCTGAATGTCCTCTTTGACCTCGATCATCATCTTGTCGAAGTCGGGCTTGGTCTCGTTATTCTTATTTGTTCTAATCATAAAGATAATAGACATTTGTGATTGTATTAACGGTGATAACCACGCTGACGTGGCTTGGGTTTACAAATGGAATGAGCCATCTTGAGACAGCGGCGAGCATACTGACGTTCATCTTCGTCATCTTTCTTGCCCCAATCAGACTCAGGTGCAGAACCGCCACCACCTCCGCAAGATTCGGACATGGATGTGGCAGCATCGATGTACCCTGCAAAGAGCAGCATTGCAACATGGGCAACATTCTCAATAGTGGCAGTGTCATTGTCTTCTGGAATCTGTGCCTCATTGAAGAAGATGTCCTTGACTGCGTTCGGAATATTTACTGTCTTGCTGCCAATAGGTGTGTCGATGTTAAATGTGGTGAAGGATGGCACAGGTTTTGGCTGTGCTATTGGCTGCACCTTGGGTTTAGTAGATGTAGTCGTCTGTGTTATCGGACGGACAGGACGGCTGATTGGGGTAATAGTCGGGGCAGACGGTTTCACCTTAACCTGAACAGGCTTCGGATGGAGTTTCTTCCATGTGGCTTCAAGTTGTGATGCCATGAACCTACGACCCACCTCGGAAGCCTTGAATACAGATGCATTCTTGCCGATGGTATAACCCACAAGTTTCTTGCTCTTGTCGTAACGAGGTGTCACTTCATAGCCCTTCATCCGAAGCATCTTGAAATAGAAGTCAATGTCAAACTCCTGCATCTTTTGAAGGGTGTATTCGCAGAAGTCCGCTATCTCAGCTTTCCGCATATCTCGTATCTCCTTCGGCTGCTTCCATCCATGCCTCATGTTGATAATCTCCGCAGCCATCATTGCCCTTATATGGAGATCGTGGACATCGTTGGTGTTGCCTTCGAGGTCAACACGGCAACAGTCCATGTGAAGGTGCAGCGTACCGGACTTCGAGTCGGAATGCAAGCCGGACACATTCATTGAGTTGCAGAAATTGGTCTTGACCTCCTGACTCATACCTTTGGGGACAATTCCGAGGGAGTCCATTACTTCCAGACTTTCGTCACCAAGGTTCGCCCAGTCATTCATGGTGAAGTCCTTTGCCTCTTCTTTGGAGGGGGAGATTACAAACTGAGCCATGAAGCGTTCCAGCTTTCTCCCGACTGTCCTGTCCTGCTGATGCAACTGGCAGTGATGCTTCATCATGTACCAGATGGCGGTCGGGTCGATACCCTCCGGCATGTGGTTCACCTTGACCATTTTTGCCTTCTCCTTCTCCAATGCGTACCTGACGGCATTGCCGCCGTATGGCACAACGCTTGCGAGCATAATCATAGGGCACTCCTTTCCTTGGTCAGCACAGGAGATGAGATATTCTCTTCGATGCTGTACCAATGTTGGACGAGTTCAGCGACAGACTTTATCCACCATGTCATGAACTTCTCCGACTTGAAAAGCTTCAACTTTTCC
>JAGAAL010000009.1 GCA_017615245.1 Bacteroidaceae bacterium | reverse complement strand
GTATTGACATTTCATGACAAAATTTTAAATTTAGTTCATGTCACGTGTCACAATGTCACAAGGCGTTTAGAACTGTAAAGCACAAATATCAGCACAGAGGGTATTGTGATTGCTTTTCTTGCCAAAATTGATTACATTTGTAAACACCAAAAGTTGCCTCAATTTTCACTCAATTTTCAGGAGCCTGTTCAAAACACCTCTACAGATACCTACAAGGACATTTTGTAGATTTTGTTCAAATCAAGGGCATGTGAAGATAGCTACCTTTCTTTTATTTTCACTTCTGTTTGTATTGCTTCTTCTTCAGGAAGTCAAAGCCGACAATGTATTTCACAGTACCATAGGAGTTAGTGAGACTGAACTTCTTGCGGCGATAGGCATAGGAATGGAGATCGACAACAAAGCCCGTGAAATACTTGGTATTGTTCCAGAACAGGCTGGTGCGGAAAAAGACGTCAGTACTGATATTTCTCAGAATGGCTTTGTCGAAGTTGTGCTCGGTAATATCAGACTGACGGTAGCCGATGGATGGAAGCACAGAGACTGCAAAGATACAGTTGCGGCGGAAAGCCCAGTTGTAGCCATAGCCAATGCTGATAGCATAATCCTTATAGCTTACTTTATTGAACAGCAACGTAGTATCGATGTTCTGTGCGATGTAAGTTGGCAACTCATGCTTGTAGAAATTTACCGTCACATGGTTATACGAGAATCCCAGTTTCCACGATCCCTGGCTCTTGCGTTGGACGGCATTCTCACCAAAGGCAGCTGGCCACGAATAGCGGCGATGATTGAAGATGTACTGGGCATCGATACCGAAGCACTTAGAACTGAGGCCCTTGAAAGTACGATCCATTCCTTCAAGATCGATGTCACTGATACTGGTAAACTTAGCAGTCTTACCCGACTTGAAAGTATAGATTTCTGCAATAATTCGCGCAGTATTGAGTACAAAGGCATTACGGTGACCTGTTCCGTTAGTTTCTCCCTTCGGCTTGCCTATATCACCTAAATTGATGGAGTGACCATAGCCGAAAATGCTCCAATAGACATATCCACCCAGCACAAGGGGATTGCCCGACTGCAAGGACATCGATTTGTTCGTACCGCTTTCTGACGAAGACATGCGGTAGAAGTCGTGCCAATAGGACAACTCTGCCTGCGCCGTAAACTCATACTTCTGAGGGGTGACGTAGTTGGTATCGCAACCCATGAAGAAGTTGGTAACCGCATCTGCTCCCTTGAACACCGTATTCAGCACTCGCTTAGTCCATGGTAAGGTATCCAAACACACAGAATCCTCCGTTTCTATTGCTGAGGCAGCAACAGAAACCAACATCATCAATATGTAGCACGTTGTTCGTTTCATAACACTCCCCTCCATAAAGGGAGGGGTTAGGGGGTGGGTCTTGTTTTTAAATTTTCTCCAATATCTTATCCATCACCCAGTTGGTAGGCGTAGCACTTATAGAATCACATTCACATCGACGACCTCCTCGCAAGTCTTCGACGATGGCCTGAATGAGTGGTGTTTGTACATATTGTGGATTCTCAATCGCAAACTCTTCACGCCCACGCTCAGTATGCAAGGCGATAGGTGTATAGTCGAACACAGAAAAGCAAATCATGCCTTTATCGCCTACAATCTCAATACGGTCAGTACGAGCAGAATCATGTGCCACGAAACACCAGGAGCCACTTCCTGTGATTCCATTTGCAAAACGGAAACAAGCATTGAACGTGTCCTGCACGCGATACAATCCTGCCATGTTGGTAGCATAGCCTTCGGCCTCGATAATCACACCAAACATGTGTTGCAACATGTCAAGCTGATGGCTTGCAAGGTCATAGAAGTACCCCCCTGCCCCAGCGATATCGGGCTGGAGACGCCAAGGGAGGTTTGTCTTGTTGTAATCGAGTTCGCGTGGCGGGACAGCAAACCGAATTTGGACAGACAACACCTTACCTATCGTACCGTTGGCCAAGATTTCCTTCACTTTCTCGAAATATGGAAGATAGCGGCGATAATAAGCGACATAACAAGGCACACCTGTCTGCTGAGCGACGTTGTTGACACGCAAACACTCTTCATAGCTCGATGCTAGCGGCTTCTCCACATAGGCAGGTTTGCCTGCCTTCATAGCCATGATGGCAAACGTAGCATGCGACGACGGAGGGGTAGCTATATAAATGGCATTAACGTTGCGGTCGTTAATCAGTTCGATAGGATCGGTATAGAAATGCTGTATACCATGACGCTGAGCGTAACTACGCGCTTTCTCTTTGTCACGACTCATCACAGCAGCAATCATCGACCCCTCGACACACTGCAGTGCAGGACCGCTTTTTGTCTCTGTGGCTTCACCACATCCTATGACACCCCAACGCACTTGACTGTTTGACTTCATACGTATCTTCTCAAGAATTATTGTGCAAAGTTAGTAAATATTTACCATTTAACCATTTACCTATTACCATTTTCTTCATTTTTTCTCAACACTTAACTCTTAACTCTTAATTTCTTCGTAACTTTGCATTCGCAAAATGATTAAATGCTAAGGATATGAAGGTAAAACATATTATTCTATGGACGCTCAACCCCGAACTAACGGATGAGGAGAAGCAACAAGTGAAAGCCGGCATCAAAGCCGGGTTGGAAGGACTGGTGGGCAAAGTGCCTGGATTATTGGATGTAAAGGTACATATAGACGGACGTTTAGTCTCATCGAATGCTGATGTGATGCTCGACTCCACACTTGAATCAGAAGAAGCGCTGAAAGGCTATGCAAAGCACCCTGAGCATGTAGCAGTTGCTAACACGAAAGTGAGACCCTACACCGTGCAGCGTGCCTGTCTGGATTTTGAAGTAACCGACTGACGAATGGCAAGAAACAAGAAACCAATGCCTGTGTTAGAAGGCGTTACGATTACTGCTGTTGCTGCTGAAGGAAAAGCATTGGCAAGAGTGGACGACAAGGTGGTATTTGTGCCGTTTGTCGTTCCGGGCGATGTTGTAGACCTGCAAGTGAAGCGTAAGAAGCATAGTTTCATGGAAGCTGTTGCTGTAAAATTCCACACATACTCTTCTGACCGCACTACCCCACGATGCCAGCACTTTGGCGTCTGCGGAGGTTGCAAGTGGCAATGTCTGAAATACGAGGAGCAACTGCGATGGAAACAACAACAAGTGGTGGACAACCTGACACGAATCGGAAAGATTGAACTGCCAGAGATATCGCCTATCTTGGGTAGCGAGAAAACATATGAATATCGCAACAAACTGGAATTCGGATTCTCAAACCGCCGATGGATGACGGAAGATGAGATAGGTGACGGAGAACGTATCATCACAGAACACAACGCACTGGGATTCCATATCACAGGAGCGTTCGACAAGATTCTCGACATTGAACAATGCCACCTGATGGATGACATCACCAACAAAATCCGCAACTTCATACGCGATTATGCTATCGAGCACCAGCTCACCTTCTATGACCTGCGTCAGAATGCAGGATTGCTGCGCAGTATGATGGTACGCAACAGCAATACAGGAGAGTTGATGGTGCTGATTCAGTTCCGTATCGAGAACAAGGACGAACAGCAGGAAGCCGTAAAACTGTTACGAGAAGTAGCAGACATGTTCCCGGAAATCACCTCGTTGCTTTATGTCGACAACCACAAGTGCAACGATACTTTTGGCGACCAAGAGGTTATATGCTTCAAAGGAACTGACCACATCTTCGAGGAGATGGAAGGTCTGAGGTTCAAAGTAGGTCCAAAAAGTTTCTACCAGACCAATACGGAACAGGCATACAACTTATATAAAGTAGCACGCGACTTCGCACAGCTCACAGGCAACGAATTGGTGTATGACCTCTACACTGGCACAGGCACGATTGCCAACTTCGTCAGCCGTAAAGCCCGTCAGGTAATCGGCATCGAATATGTACCTGAAGCCATCGAGGACGCAAAGGTGAATTCTGAAATCAATGGCATCACAAACACCCTGTTCTTCGCAGGCGACATGAAGGACATTCTGAATCGTGACTTCATCGATCAGTACGGCCATCCCGATGTCATCATCACTGACCCACCACGTGCAGGTATGCACCAAGATGTCATAGATACCATTCTCTTTGCCGAGCCACAACGCATCGTCTACGTTAGCTGCAACCCTGCCACTCAAGCACGTGACCTGCAACTATTAGACATAAAATACCGCGTGATGAAAGTGCAGCCCGTCGATATGTTCCCACACACCCAACATGTGGAGAACGTAGTGATGCTTGAAAAAAGATAAAGAAAGGTTGATTGGATATCCCTGAGGCTGGCCGCCGGCCATCCTACAATTCGGTGGGATTACATATCCCTAAACCCTGCCACGGGCAGTCTTACAAAGAAAAAGAGAGTCTCGAAGATTGAAAACAAGTTTTCATCGTTCGTGACTCTTTTTCTTTGTGATTCGGTTGGGATTCGAACCCAAGACCCACAGCTTAGAAGGCTGTTGCTCTATCCAGCTGAGCTACCGAACCATCATTTTAGAGCGATTCTGTTGAAAATCGGCTGCAAAGTTAGGTATTTTTCGCGAAACCACAAAATTATTTGACAAAAAACACTATGTCCAATGCAAGAAATCGGAGATAAGACTCTTGAGCGACTTTCTATTGTTGATGAATGCCTCGAGTATTTTGGTTGTCTCGTTTGTAGGAATGATGTCGTAATCGGCAATCGCAGCAGGGATGAGACATGATGTTCCTTCAGGCAAAAGAATTTTGTCCTCAGTACTACGAATGCGGATGGTGCAATCATTCCGCAGATTCATCAGGATAAAGAAGGAGTCATACTTGACAACATTGCGATGGAATGGTTGCGAAGCCTCAATGATACGTATACTAAAATAAGGTGTATCAAGACACTTATCGCGCTCATCCATCGTTTCCTGATGCTCTGTGCGATACTCAGGATAGACATGATAGTCGATAGCTTTGGCTGCTAACTCTGTATGCAGTTCGCGAGGTTTGCCATCAAGCCCAGGACGGTTATAGTCGAAAATGCGATACGTGACATCGCTCGACTGCTGCACTTCTGCCAGACGGATACCACCGCAAATGGCGTGAACACGTCCGGCAGGAAGGTAGAAAATATCACCCTGGTGAACTTCATGACGAGCCAACACATCGGTAATCGTGCCATCTGCTACGCGCTGCTTGTATTCCTCAGGCGTCACCTTTGCTTTGAATCCTGCGTAAAGGCATGCTCCAGGTTTGGCATTGAGCACATACCACATTTCGCTCTTCCCCATCTTCTGATGCTGACGTTTCGCCATTTCGTCATTGGGATGCACCTGTATGCTGAGGTCGAGCCGTGCATCGATAATCTTGGTCAGCAGCGGCAATTGGTTGCGGTATTGAAGTGCTACTTGCTTGCCAAGGATCTCCTGCGGATACTGACTGATGACCTCTGGCAGTGAACGATTAGCCCATGCGCCGTTTACCACCACCGACTCACTACCTGGCACAGCACTCACTGTCCAGTCTTCTGTTCCCCACACCAGCGTCTTGCGATTCGGTTTGAACAGCATCGGATAGAGGATATTTGAGGTTTGATTCATCACATTACATTACTTTCGGCTCGCAAAGATACAAATTATATTTAGAATAGAAGCATAAAAGGGAAGAAAAGTACATGTTTGACACAAATATTGTCAAGCATTGAAAAAGTTTGATAATTTTGTGTCAAGTATCGGGAATAATTCGTATCTTTGCACCCGAAATTCATTATATAATAAATAAGGTATCACGTATGAAGGACGAAACCATCATCAAAAACCTCAAGACGATTATGAATCGCAGGGGCATCAGTCAGCGGGAGCTTGCCAACATGATTGGGAAGGACGAGACGGTTATCTCGCGCTGGTTTGCCGGAAAAGTCGGCATATCGAGCAGTTCGATCGAGCTGTTAGAATCGGCTTTAGGCGAGAAAATACGGATTGTAAACAACATGAAACGTGCGCTTATTACGGGTGTAACAGGCCAAGACGGCAGCTATTTGAGTGAGTTTCTGATTGAGAAAGGGTATGATGTCCACGGTATTATCCGTCGCAGCAGTGTGGATTACCGTGAGCGTATCGCGCATTTAGAGGGTCATCCGCAGTTCCATCTTCACTATGGTGATCTGGGTGATTCGATGTCGTTGGTGAAGGTGGTCGGTGCGGTCCGTCCGGATGAGATATACAATCTGGCCGCACAAAGTCATGTGCAGGTCAGCTTCGACTCGCCTGAGTTTACGGCTGACGTGGACGCGACGGGTGTGCTGCGTGTGCTGGAAGCCGTGCGCGCGTGTGGATTGGAGAAAACTTGCCGCATCTATCAGGCTTCAACATCGGAGTTGTATGGCAAGGTGGAAGAGGTGCCGCAAAACGAGAACACGCCGTTCCACCCCTACTCTCCTTACGCTGTGGCGAAGCTTTATGGCTTCTGGATTGTCAAGGAATACCGTGAAGCGTACAACATGTTCTGCTGCTCGGGCATCCTGTTCAACCACGAGAGCGAACGGCGTGGCGAGACCTTCGTTACGCGTAAGATTACGTTGGCTGCCGCTCGAATTGTTCAAGGGATGCAGGATTGTTTGTATCTGGGCAACCTGTCTTCGTTACGCGACTGGGGCTATGCGAAGGACTATGTGGAGTGCATGTGGCTCATCCTTCAGAACAACAAACCAGAGGACTTCGTCATTGCTACGGGTGTACAGCATAGTGTCCGCGAGTTCGCCTACTACGCTTTCAAGCATGCCGGTATCGAGTTGGAGTTCCGCGGCGAAGGGCTGCGCGAGGTGGGAGTCTGCGTGAAGGTTCGCGGCAATGTAAACATGGAGCTGGTGGGCAAGGAGCTGATTCGTGTCAGCGAGGACTTCTATCGCCCGACCGATGTTGTCAATCTGTGGGGCGACCCGACGAAGGCAAAGGCGAAATTGGGCTGGAATCCGTCGAGGACTTCGTTCGAGGACTTGGTGAAAATCATGGTGGAGAGCGACATGGCAAAGGTGGCTGGCGAGGGTATCGCTGCAAAAGTCCGCACGAACCTGGCTGAATATCTGGAGAAAGGAATCGTGAAATAAGACCCCCTAACCCCCTTTAGGGGGAATAAATATAAAGTTATATGTTAGACAAGAATTCAAAGATATACGTAGCAGGACATCGCGGTTTGGTGGGGTCTGCCATTTGGAACAACCTGCTGAGCCGAGGGTACACGAACCTGGTGGGGAGAACCCACCAAGAACTGGATCTGACGGACCAATATGCGGTGAAGGCGTTCTTCGACGAGGAACAGCCTGATGCTGTGGTGCTGGCTGCGGCGTTCGTGGGCGGCATCATGGCGAACAGCCTCTATCGTGCCGACTTCATCATGATGAACATGAAGATACAATGCAACGTCATCAGCGAGGCATATGCCCACGGAGTGAAGAAACTGCTGTTCCTCGGCAGCACCTGCATCTACCCCAAGAATGCGCCGCAGCCGATGAAGGAAGACTGCCTGCTGACGAGCGAACTGGAGTACACAAACGAGGAGTACGCCATTGCGAAGATTGCGGGACTGAAGATGTGCGAAAGCTACAACCTGCAATACGGCACCAATTACATCGCTGTGATGCCGACGAACCTCTACGGCCCGAACGACAACTTCCACTTGGAGAACAGCCACGTGATGCCGGCGATGATGCGAAAGATATATTTGTCGAAGCTAATCCATGATGATAACTGGGACGCAATCCGCCGCGACATGGACTGCCGGCCGGTTTTGGGCGTCAACGGCAGCGCCGACAAGGAGGCCATCCTATCGGTATTACGTAAGTACGGTATTTTTGACAACAAGGTCACTCTTTGGGGAACAGGCCGTCCGCTGCGAGAGTTCCTCTGGAGCGAAGACATGGCCGATGCAAGCGTACACATCCTGCTCAACGTGAACTTCAGCGACATCATCGGCATCGAGAAATACTCGTCAGTCCACTACGGAGCCACCACCGACGGAGCCGTGGACCGCAATCACAGCACAGGCCGAGGCGGAGCCATCCCATCGTTAGGCGAGATTCGCAACTGCCACATCAATGTCGGCACAGGAAAGGAACTCACCATCCGCGAACTGGCCATGCTAATTGTGAAAACCAACGGATTCGAAGGCGAAATAGAGTTCGATGCATCAAAGCCCGATGGCACCATGCGTAAACTGATCGATGTCAGCAAGCTACATTCGCTCGGCTGGACACACCGCGTGGAGATAGAAGACGGAGTACAGAAGTTGTTCGACTGGTATCGTTCGACCATCACATAAGAAGTATGAACGTCCGCCATGCAGATGGACGATAAAAAATGATGCGCATGATTTGATTCAATGATACGTATGAATTAATTGAAGCACACTAAAAACGTTCGGGTTACATGCCCGAACGTCTGATTTTCAATGCGATTGCTTCCGGATGCTGTCGGCAGAAATCGTCTATGTCGACGACCACCATTGCGAGGTAGCCTCCCCCACCCGCTCCCGGCATCTTCCATGCCAGGACATTGGGCATTGCGGAATAGCGGTCGATATAATCCTGTACCGTTCCCTGAATCATCGCGGGAAACATCGCCACTTGTGCCTCGAACGAAGCCCGATATGCCGCAGCAAAGTCATCGAGATTGCGAACCATGATGGCATCCCAGCACAATGCGGCAGCCGCAGCAAGCGCTTCAACCTTCGGTTTGGTGATATCCATACCCTCCACCACTGAGCATCCGCGGCGGCGAGGTTCCATAGGAATCATGCAGAGATGGCTCTCCAACCACTGCAGGACGGTCTCGTCCTCACAGGTCTCAATGCGCAGCGGCCAGAAGTGGTTGTCGTAATAATGGCGGCAAAGTCCGGGGACACAGATGCCAATAGCGTCCTGCGCACCGCTGATGATGCCGTCCTCGCGCTCCGGATGATTCTCGAAACAGAACACGAGACGTGCCAATGTCTCGGGGTCCATATTCGGAAGCTGATACGGCCAGATGGTCTTGATGAGATTACGTGTCGAGGTGGAAAGACCGCAACGCTCACGGATTTCGAACGAAGGTTCAAGCGAAATCGTGATGGCCCATCCTGGTGCGTGGCAGCTGACGTAAGGCTGGTCGATCCAAGTGCCCGCGATATCGAGACGCGTAGGCAGCTGACACGGACTTTTCTTCAGTTCCGTACTGCTCCGCGCTGCAAGTCCCTCATGCGGATTACGCTGAAGAACCACGTATTCCATGCCGCGTTCCTCGCAAACCCGACGTTTCTCCTCGCTTCCGCCATCACTGTTAACCACCAGGATATCCGGCTTCACGATGTCGAGCGTCGGAAGGAAATCCAACACGCCATGCCCCTGATTGATGAAAGCATCCTTCACGTAGCGGATGCTTTTCACCATGAACAGACGTTCCTGCTCCGAATAAACTGTCTTGTGATTCTTGTAATGAAGAATAGTTTCGTCAGAGCCAATTCCCACATACAGGTCGCCATACTGAGCAGCCTGGCGGAAAAACTCTACGTGACCACTATGCAGCAGGTCATAGCAACCACTCACGAAAACCTTCTTCTTACTGTCCATCGTACACCTTTATTATTTATTATAA
Source organism: Bacteroidaceae bacterium (assembly GCA_017615245.1). Taxonomy (GTDB): domain Bacteria; phylum Bacteroidota; class Bacteroidia; order Bacteroidales; family Bacteroidaceae; genus Colivivens. The sequence continues at coordinate 2,954 of JAGAAL010000009.1, read as the reverse complement.
AAGGGAAAGAGGAAATCTCTTCGATACTCCTCATCATTTAGAATATGCGCTGTGTCAGACGGAGGTTAATCACAGGGAACACCGTAAACGTCTTGACAAAATCGACGGTCCGCCCTACCGAGCCGCGTATCTTAGGTAGGTCGTGAACGAGGTCAACGCCGTCGTGTGTCACCAGCCTTGGACTTCCGCCCCAGAACATTACACCGGCATCGAACGAAATCATCGTATCGCTGCCCTTGAACAAATGGCCTCCGTAGCCAAAACCGATGTAGGGCTTAAACTTATTGATGTATCCCTCCGTATGAATCATATTGTCTTTTCCTGGCATCACATAGTAGGTCTCACCTTTATGGTAAACCACCTGGCCGTCCTTCACCACATCATTCTTCAATATGCCAAAAGGGACACCGATGTAACCGTTACGCAGCGCTGCCTGCTTGAGTTGGTCGGGAATACTGACTGCTTCGCCTTCCCACGTAAAGACGTCGCCACCCTCCTTAAGCTTGTCGACAAGATGGTTATAAAGATTCACACTCAAGAGGTTCGGCATGTCCTCCGTACGGTTATAAGCCGTAGCAAAATTCCTGTTACCAAGATAGAAACCCGCTGTGACATGCCAACGATGGTCGCGGAACGGAAAGACATCAATCAACAGTTTGAAATTGTTGTACTGCGGAACAGCCCACATCGACACCTCTGGAGAAACTTCACGGCCTGTGGTTTCTTTCAGCACGCGAGCCGCTTTCTCGAAGCTGGTCGTACCCTCTGTAACGGAATTGTCGCCCGTCATCTCCAGACCGTACGTCATCTTCAATTTGATATGCGGGAAGAAAGCCGCACCTGTTCGTATCTGGATATACTCACCAACCGGCATAGCAAAGTCGAATCCTAAACCCGTCGAGCCTGCAGTGATGGAAGCATCCAAGTGGTTCAGGATGTTCTTATCCTGCGGAGTTGCCGTTTGTGGAATAGATACGGGAAGGAGGTCCTGGGCTGAAACCAGGACAGCCACACTCGCTAATACCGCTGAGAATATAGACTTTAATAACACTTATCGGACCGTTTTGGAGGGTTATAATAATTATTCAAACATATCGGCGAAATGCTCAACCAGTCCTTCGATGCGTTGTTTGTCCTTGAAGTACTGATAGGTAGACACGTTGAGGTCGCAGCAGCATTCTTCATCACAAACGATGTTACCATGCTGATGCATCTGCAACATGCTAACCGTCCACATGTGGTTCACACCATTCTCAATCGCATGCTTCAAAGCACGAGCCTTTGTGTGTCCACTGCAAAGTATGATGATTTCCTTTGCAGACATTACGGTTCCAACACCAACTGTCAGCGCCTGCTTTGGCACTTTACGAATATCGTTATCGAAGAAACGGCAGTTAGCCTGCAGTGTATTCGTCGTCAAAGTCTTCACACGAGTCTTACTGGTCAAGCTACTTCCAGGCTCGTTGAAGGCAATATGTCCATCAGGACCGATGCCACCCATGAACAGGTCGATGCCACCAGCATCTTCAATCATCTGCTCGTAGTGATCACACTCGACAAGCAAATCAGGTGCATTACCATTCAAGATATGTACGTTTTCTTTCTTAATATCGATGAAATTAAAGAAATTGTTCCACATAAAGCTGTGGTAACTCTCTGGATGTTCCTCGGGGAGTCCAACATATTCATCCATATTGAAAGTGATGACATTCTTGAACGAAATCACGCCAGCCTTGTTCAGGCGGATGAGTTCCTTGTACATACCCAATGGAGATGAACCAGTAGGACATCCCAACTTAAACGGTTTCTCAGCCGTTGGATTAGCATCCAAAATTTTCTTTGCGACAAAGTGGGCAGCCCACTTTGACATCTCGTCGTAGTTCTTTGTAATTACAACTCTCATAAAGGTTTGAATTTAATATTTTTTTGTGTATATGTCGATTCTATAACTTTTGTTCTTTATTCGATTCGTCTCTCTTTCCTGTATTTCACACCTTAATCTCTTCTGAATATATCGCGTGTATATACCTTCTCTTTCACATCATCCAGACATGTATCATAGCGGTTGGCGATAATAGCATGCGACTTCTCCTTGAAAGTCTTGAGGTCGTTCACTACCAATGAACCGAAGAAACTGTCACCATCGTTCAGCGTCGGTTCGTAAATGATGACCTCGGCACCTTTTGCCTTAATACGCTTCATGATACCTTGAATGGCACTCTGTCGGAAGTTGTCGGAGTTCGACTTCATCGTGAGACGGTACACACCGATCACACAGCTTTTCTCTTTTGCCAAGTCCCATTGGCTGTTCTCTGCATAATAACCAGCTTTCCTAAGAACAGCATCAGCAATGTAATCTTTGCGTGTACGATTACTCTGCACGATAGCTGTCATCATGTCCTGCGGAACATTCTGATAGTTAGCCAACAACTGCTTAGTGTCTTTTGGCAGACAATAGCCTCCATAGCCGAAACTTGGATTGTTGTAATGGGTACCGATACGAGGATCAAGCCCTACTCCACTGATAATGGCCTTCGTATCCAGACCTTTAATCTCTGCGTATGTATCCAATTCATTGAAATAGCTCACACGGAGTGCCAGATAAGTATTGGCAAACAGCTTCACCGCCTCAGCCTCCTTCATCCCCATGAACAGAGTATCGATGTTTTCCTTCAATGCACCTTCTTGTAACAGTGCTGCAAACTGACGGGCGTATTTCTCCGCATCGGGGTTACCAATAGCCGTGATTGCGGCATTCTCTTCCGTGAAGTTCTTATCATCAATATGAATAAGTTTTGGATAGCCTACAATAATACGCGATGGATAAAGATTGTCATACAATGCTTTCGATTCGCGCAGAAACTCTGGCGAGAATAGCAAGTTGAACTTCTTGCCCTTCAACTCTGGTTTGTAAAGAAACTGGAGTGCGTATTTCACATAAAGGCTTCGCGAAT
>JAGAAL010000008.1 GCA_017615245.1 Bacteroidaceae bacterium | reverse complement strand
ATGCGCTGATTGTGTGCTACTTCATGTTTTGTTAATCTAAATCCGTGGTTTGCTTAGAGCCTTTTATGTATGAATTAATTAGATGGATTTCGTGAATCGATTCAAATAAAGGGATACTTTCTGTTGACTATGGTCAAAAAAACGAGAGGGCGAAACCATGTGTAGAATTTAAGTTAATGATTAACAAATACAATCTTCTTATGAACATATGTTCATTGATCGAAGAACATAGGTGGATTTACTCTGTCACATCATAGAGTGGAGGATGCGAACTATGGGGAAAAAAAACAAAAAACGAGTTGAAGCATGATGCATTCAACTCGTTTCTGTTTCAGCTAACGCTGTCAGTGATTACAGGCTCTTCACCTGGTTGTAGACATTCTCTGCAGTGAAGCCGAGTTTCTCGTCGAGCACCTTGTAAGGAGCTGAGAAGCCGAAGCTGCTGAGACCCCATACCTTACCTTCGTTACGTGGAACGAGGCCTTCGAGGTTAACTGGCAGACCTGCTGTGAGACCGAACTTCTTCACGCCTGCAGGCAGAACCTTTGCCTGATAGTCGGCTGGCTGTGTACGGAAGAGACCTTCGGATGGTACACTGACGATTGAGCACTTGATGCCGTCCTTGCGGAGTAGTTCTGCACCTGCTACGAGGGTAGAAACCTCAGAACCTGATGCAACGAGTACTACGTCTGGATTGGCATCACTACCTGCTACGATGTAAGCACCCTTGGCTGCCTGAGCATAGTCGTTTCCTTCTGGGAGGTCAGCGATGTTCTGACGAGAGAGGATGAGGGCAGATGGGGTAGTGGTGTTCTCCATCGCGAGCTTCCATGCTGCAGTGGTTTCCTTTGCGTCTGCAGGACGGAGCACGAGCATAGAGTTCTTGCCGCTGTGGTTCTGCAGTTTCTCCATGAGACGAATCTGTGCTTCCTGCTCAACTGGCTCGTGAGTAGGTCCGTCTTCTCCTACACGGAATGCATCGTGAGTCCAGATGAACTTCACTGGGAGTTCCATGAGGGCAGCCATACGTACAGCTGGCTTCATGTAGTCAGAGAATACGAAGAAGGTACCACATGCAGGGATGACACCTCCGTGGAGCGCCATACCGATGCAACAGCAAGCCATTGTGAGCTCAGCAACACCAGCCTGGAAGAAAGCACCAGAGAAGTCGCCTGCTGTGAAAGCATGTGTCTTCTTGAGGAAGCCGTCGGTCTTATCTGAGTTAGAAAGGTCGGCAGATGCACAAATCATGTTTGGAACCTGTTCTGCCAATACGCTGAGAACAGCAGCACTTGCGCTACGGGTAGCATCGTTAGCTTTCTGCTGAACAGCTGACCAGTCTACCTTAGGAGCAACACCGCTGAACCACTCAGCCTGCTGAACAGCTTTATCTGGGTTGGCTGCAGCCCATGCAGCTTCTTCTGCATAGCGAGCAGCGCAGATATCCTTCAACTCTGCAGCACGCTTTGCATACATTTCCTTCACGTCGTCAAAGATCTGGAATGGATCGTCTGGGTTACCACCAAGATTCTTGATGGTGTTGCGATAAGCATCACCTCCGAGTGGAGCACCGTGAGTCTTGCAGTTTGCCTCGTAAGATGAACCGTCGTCCTTGCGAGCACCCTTACCCATGATACACTTACCGATGATAAGAGCAGGCTTGCCCTGAACACCCTTTGCCCATTCGATTGCCTCACGAATCTGAGCAGCATCGTTTCCGTTGATGGTCTTTACTTCCCAACCGAGTGCACGATACTTGGCAGCAGTGTCTTCGTTCATTACTTCCTTGGTCTCGGTAGAGAGCTGGATGTCGTTTGAATCGTAGAACATTACGAGGTTATCGAGTCCTAAGATACCTGCGATACGAGCACCACCTTGGCTGATTTCCTCTTCGATACCACCATCAGAAATATAAGCATAGACTGTTTCCTTCGCAAAGGTAGGGTTGCCTGTATGTGCTGCAAGGAACTTAGCTGCGATAGCAGCACCGATAGCGAACACATGTCCTTGTCCGAGTGGACCTGATGTATTCTCGATACCACGAGCTACTTCGAACTCTGGGTGACCGGTAGTAGGTGAACCCCATTGGCGAAGCTGAGCAAGTTCTTCGAGTGAGAACTTACCGATGAGTGCCAACTGTGAGTAGAGCATTGGTGCCATGTGGCCTGGATCGAGGAAGAAACGGTCACGACCTACCCATTCGGGTTTCTCAGGGTCATATTGTAAGAACTCTGAATACAAGACGTTAATGAAATCAGCACCACCCATAGCACCGCCTGGGTGTCCTGACTTTGCTTTTTCTACCATTGACGCAGCAAGAATACGGATGTTGTCTGCTGCATGATTTAATACTTGAATAGAATTTGACATTTGTTTATAATTTATGATTATCCACTGCAGCCTGCTCAATGGCGAGGTCTGCTTTATAATTTTCAAGATAACGGTTGAAGCCTTCTACATCCTCTGGAGTAGGAGCGATAGAGCTACCTGCATTGCCTGCGAATACCACCTGATCGAGGTAGTCGGCAAGTGACAGCTTGGAAGTGTTGTTGACTACATAGGCCGCAAGGAGTGCGATACCCCAAGCACCACCTTCACCTGCTGTTTCCATAACGGAAATAGGGGAGTTGAGGGCGGCTGCCAACATACGCTGTCCTACACCTGGAGTGGTGAAATAACCACCATGACCCGTGATGCGGTCAACCTTCACGTTCTCTTCCTTGAGGAGGATGTCGTTACCAACCTTCAGTACACCAATAGCTCCGTAGAGGTGGGCACGCATGAAGTTGGCCAGGTTGAACTTATCGTTAGCAGAACGTACAACGAGTGGACGTCCGTCAGCGAGGCCAGTTACAGGTTCACCGGAGATGTAGTTGAAGGAGATGATACCTCCACAATCAGGATCACCGTTAAGGGCTGCGTTGAAGAGGTTGGTGTAGAGAGTAAATGTGTCTTGCTGAACACCCAGCAACTCTGCATACTCCTTGAAAATCTTCACCCATGCGTTGATGTCGGAAGTACAGTTGTTGCAGTGTACCATTGCAACAAGGCTTCCGTCAGGTGTGGTCACCATATCAATCATCTCGTATGGCTTAGAGAGTTCTTTCTCGAGCACAATCATTGAGAATGAAGAGGTACCTGCGCTGACGTTACCTGTGCGCTGTTTAACGGAGTTCGTCGCAACCATACCAGTACCGGCATCGCCTTCTGGAGGACATAGTGGAATACCTGGTTTCAAGTGACCAGATACATCAAGGCGGTTTGCACCTTCAGGTGTGAGGAATCCGGCATTCTCACCTGCATTGAGTGACTTTGGAAGGATGTCGAGCAGTTTCCAAGAGAAACCCTTTGGCGCAATGAGTTTGTCGAACTTTTCTACCATCACAGCATCGTAGGTCTTGGTATTCGGGTCAACAGGTATCATACCTGATGCATCGCCAACACCCAGAACTTTCTCGCCTGTGAGCTGCCAGTGAACATAACCGGCAAGAGTAGTTAAGAATTCGATATCAGCCACATGCTCTTCGTTGTCGAGAATAGCCTCGTAGAGGTGTGAGATACTCCAACGGAGAGGGATGTTATAGTTGAAGAGTTCTGAGAGTTCTGCAGCAGCCTTACCAGTGTTAGTGTTACGCCAGGTGCGGAAAGGCACGAGGATGGTGTTACCCTTGAATGGCATATAGCCATGCATCATGGCACTGATGCCGATAGCTGCGAGTGTCTCGATTTCTATTTCGTATTGTGCAAGCACATTCTTACGAAGGTCGGCATAGCAGTCCTGAAGACCATACCAAATGGCATCGGTGCTGTAGGTCCAGAGACCATCAACCAACTGGTTCTCCCAGGTGTGGCTACCTTGTGCGATTGGTTTGTTTTCTTCGTCGATAAGGACAGCTTTAATACGGGTAGAGCCAAACTCGATACCGAGAATGGCTTTACCTGATTGAATTGTCTGTTTTGCAGTCATATCATTAATTAGTAATTAATACACAGAGTTCACAGAGATGACGGAGTTCACAGAGTTGGTTAGCCATTTAATCTTCTTCTTATTCCGTCGATGAGACGAGGAACGTTGAAGTTAATGAGTAATCCCAGATTCTTCTGTGTTAGTTTGAGATAGGTCATGAGCTGGTTCTCGTAGACAGGTAAAACCTTGTCAACAGCTTTTAATTCCAGAATAACCTCATTCTCAATTAAAAGGTCAATAACAAAATACTTATTAGTGAGCTGACCTTTATAATATAATGGCAGTCGTACCTGTTGTTGTACGTTTAAACCTCTTTGTTCCAATTCTTCCACGAGACAGATTTCATAGACGGTTTCCAACAGCCCTGGCCCAAGATATTTGTGAACCTCAATTGCAGCTCCAATAATAGTTTCTGACAATTTATTCAGCTGTTCTATTTTTTCTTTACTTACCATCTTCCTCTGTGTTCTCTGTCTCCTTTGTGTTCTCTGTGCTTTAAGTTTATCTTAAAGCTTTGTTCAGCATGTAGTACATCTCGTTGTTCTGCAGTTGCTGCTTGAATTCGTAGGTCTTTGTATCCTTATTAATCTTGATATATTCGATACCTACCATTTCTGCGAAGTCCTCCCAGTACTCTTCGGTGATGTCGTAAGAGAATGCACTGTGGTGAGTACCACCAGCAAGGATCCATGCACCGGCACCGATTTCGAATGTGGGCTGTGGAACCCAAAGTGCAGAAGCAACAGGAAGATGTGGCATTGGCTTTGGCTCGATACACTCAACCTCCTGTGAGATGAGGCGGAAGCGGTTGCCAAGGTCAACAACTGTAGCTTTGATACCACGTCCTGTCTTCGAAGTAAACACGAGACGAGCTGTCTGCTGCTTGCGGATACCGATACCTAGGAAGTGAACCTCAAGCTTTGGCTTGTCGACTGCAATCATCGGACAGATTTCAAGCATATGGCTCTGGAGACAAGATGAGCGGTCGCCTGCGAAGTTGAGGGTGTAGTCCTCGAGGAATGAGCAACCGATTGGCATACCTTGCTGAATCACCCAAAGTGAACGATAGAGACAAGCTGTCTTCCAGTCACCTTCAGCACCGAAACCATAACCTTCGGCCATCAGACGCTGAGAAGCAAGTCCTGGAATCTGGTCGAAACCAACGAAGTTAGGATCGTCAATGTCAGCATCACCAAGGTCATCGAAGTTAGTAGTGAATGCCGTAGCACCTTCGTCCTTCAATACACGACGGAGAGCGATTTCTGCCTTAGCAGCATTCTTTACTTTCTCCCAATATACTTGTTCACCACTTTCGTCAATCTTGATGGTGTATTCCTTCTTGTATTCTTCAACGAGGGCATCTGCTTCTGCATTTGTTACCTTCTTGAAATATTCCATGAGTGAAGAAACAGGGTAGTAGTCAACGTGGTAACCCAGACGCTGTTCGAATTCAACGCGATCGCCGTCAGTAACAGCTACGTTGTTCATGTTCATACCGAACATTAGACAGCGTACGTTCTTTGCATCAGCAACACCTGCAGCAACACGTGCCCAAACGGCAATCTGCTTCTGAGCTGCTTCATCCTTCCAATAACCGCAAACCACCTTGCGAGGAACGCGCATACGAGTGCAAATATGACCGAACTCGATGTCACCGTGAGCACTTTGGTTGAGGTTCATGAAGTCCATGTCGATAGCATCCCAAGGAATTTCTGCGTTGTACTGAGTGTGGAAGTGCAATAAAGGTTTCTGAAGATCCTGAAGACCCTTAATCCACATCTTTGCAGGTGAGAAGGTATGCATCCAAGTGATGACACCCACACACTTATTGTCGTTGTTGGCTGCTTTCATGATTGCCTCCACTTCGTTGGAAGAATTGGCTGTGCCTTTATAAACTACCTTAATAGGAATAAGACCTCCCTGATTAAGACCGTCTACCATTTCCTTTGAATGGCCATCAACGATTTTCACAGTTTCGCCTCCGTAAAGAAGCTGTGCTCCAGTAATCCACCAAAGCTCTAAATTTTCAAATGCTTTCATTAGATTTTGTTTTTGTTTGTTAATGTTATATTAATTCGGTTTATTGATTAATGCTTTTGCCCCTTCTGTCCATAGTAGGCATTTGGTCCGTGCTTACGCATGTAATGTTTCTCAATGAGCAGTGGGTTCATGGTCAGGTCAGGGTTTACCGAGAATGCCACGAATGCCATCTTTGCACATTGTTCCATAACCTTGGCATTGTATACTGCATTGTCGGGAGAGGTGCCCCATGAGAAAGGACCATGATTCTTGACTAACACAGCAGGTGTGTGGTCAGGATTGATTTTGCGGATATTCAGTATCTCGTCAACAATGACGTTACCGGTTTCCAATTCATATTGGCCTTTCACCTCAGCTTCTGTCATATCGCGTGTACATGGAATATCTTTGTAGAAATAGTCGGCATGTGTGGTCCCGATATTCGGAATGTCACGACCAGCCTGTGCAAAAGCTGTAGCATAGGTGGAGTGAGTGTGAACCACACCTTGGATATTTGGGAATGCTTTATATAAAACAAGGTGTGTAGGAGTGTCCGACGATGGATTCAGGTCACCTTCAACTACTTTACCAGTCTCCAGGTCAACTACTACCATGTCGCTTGCTTTCATCTCATCATAGCTTACGCCCGAAGGTTTGATAACAACTAAACCTTTATCACGGTCGATGCCGGAAACATTTCCCCATGTAAAGATGACAAGCCCTTGTCTGACCAAGTCAAGATTGGCTTTGAATACTTTTTCTTTCAGCGCTTCTAACATAATAGCTTCTATAATAATTCAATTGTATTAAATATTTCACACTTCCAAGGATTATGGCTGATAATCTACGGAAGTAAAAAATAGATAAACGCAATTGATAGATTTATGTTTTAATTTCTTTTTAATAAAAATAATGTAATATGGGATGAAAAGCTACACCTACCGTTGAGATAGGTGTAGCTTCTTATGAGAGATTACCACAGGCAAATATAGAGAATTGCAAGGATAATGATGATACCAATTGCACCGATATTAAATACGGCGTTCGTCTTGAAGATGGCGATATCAACACCGATTGACTTCACGTCTTCAACCTTATCCTTCGCATTAGAGCGGAGATACCAGAAGAGGGTGAAGAACATTACGGTCAGGAAGAAGATTGTCTCGGCACCATAATTGCGGCAGTTTTCGTCCATCATCATAATGATACCTGCAACGAGTGTGATGACAGCGAGACAGAGCATGATGGTCGACCACTTGAGTTGCTTCTTCACTACGTCGGCAGTCAGTACCTCGGCTGGCTTTGTCTTTTTACTCATCATTGAGATTGGAATGAACAGAGCCACGAGGCAGAGGAATACGTAACCCATACGGATGAGGAACGGAACCTCAGGCAGAGCGAACTTGAAGATGATAGAGAAGAGGAATGTACCGATAGCTGTAACGACAGCTGCTGTACCTGAAGAACGCTTCCACAACAGACCGAGACCAAAGATGGTTACGATACCTGGATAAACGAAACCTGAGTATTCCTGGATTACCTGGAATGCCTGATCGGCTCCACCCATAATTGGATAAACAGCGATGAGGGCGATGATGAGTGCTGAAAGCGATGTGATACGTCCTACTGTCACAAGTTTCTTATCACTGGCGTTCTTGTTGAGGAACTTCTTATAGATATCCATCGTAAAGATGGTAGAAGTAGAGTTGAACATAGAAGCAAGTGATGAGATAACTGCTGCTGCAAGTGCTGCGAATGCAAGACCCTTAACAACTGTTGGAGTGAAGTGGTGAATGAGGAACGGATAAGCCTGGTCTGGGCGTGTGATGCCGTTTTCTGCTATGCCGTTTATCAACTTCTGGTAGAGTTCAGGTTGTTGATTTACAATGTAGAATGCACATACACCAGGGATACAAACGATGAATGGAATCAAAATCTTGAGGAAGCCGGCAAATACCATACCCTTCTTTGCTTCGTCAAGGTTCTTTGCTGCAAGACCCTTCTGAATGATGTACTGGTTGAAGCCCCAGTAACCAAGGTTTGTGAGCCAGAGGGCGCCTACGATAACCACGATACCTGGTATGTCAAAGTATGGTTCGGATGTTACTGTATCAGCATAAGCACCGCCAGTACTATTGACAACGAGGTTGAAGTGTTTGTCACCATCAATTTGTCCTAGTTCAGAGT
>JAGAAL010000067.1 GCA_017615245.1 Bacteroidaceae bacterium | reverse complement strand
CACCCTTCTGGTTGGTGTTCTGCATACGCACGCCATTGATGTTGTAGATGACGCTTGTCTGTTCGTCGGCATTCAACTCCGTGATGCCGGAAGGAACAACATAAGCAAACGTGATCTCAACAAGGACGGCACGCTTGTTGTTGGAAATGGCCCAGTAGCACTTAATCTCCTGAGGCTCACAATCCTTGATGTTGTAGCAGAGGTAGGTCTTTCCGTCGGTGTACTTCACACAGGCAGGAACGGTTGCGTTACCCGTCCAGTTAGCGAAGTCGCCATTAGCATCGCGCCATCCGTCGAATGCGGCATAGCTCTTCAAGAACTCCTCGGTGGTAGGATTCCAACCGTAGACAGTTGCCTCAGCAAGAGAAGCCAGGCCAAGATCGGTAATAATCTCATTCACCTGATCGTCGGTCAGAACAACCTTACGCTCAACATAGCTAACCTCGTCGCTCTCGTATTCAACGCGAGCCTTGATGACATTCTCCGAGAGAGACAGTTTGACTTCCTGAGCCTCCACGAATGTAACATTGATCGCAAAGACTGCCATCTTGCCGTTAGCCTTCAGACCATACTTCACGGTATAGGTCTTCCCAACTTCGTCGGCACCGTTCATGTCGCAGATCTCATACTGAGGAACTGAGGGGAAGAACTTCACGCAAATTCTGCTGTCGCCTCCCTGATGCCAACCGACGAAGTTACCTTCTGCATCGCACCAGCCGTCGATGCCGCCAGGACCGGGAGCTGCCTCCTCAGAACCGTCGGCATTGATACCAACGAGCGTTGCATCGGTAGGATTCTCGATGCCCAGATAAGCAAGAGCTTCCGTGAAATCAGGCTCATAGCTAGTTACGCCGTAGCCCAGACCGACCTCACGCTCAACATTGATCTCGGTGACGAAAGGCTTCTCTTTCTCCTTGACGGTAATCGTGTAGGAAGCCGATGCCTCCAAATACTCATCATCGCCGGCAAAGGTTGCCGTGATCGTCGTTGTACCGGGTGTTCCAATGGTGACTGCGCCTGTGTTCTCGTCGACCTGTGCTACAGCAACATCGCTCGACGAGTAAGTGACGGGCACGTTGTTCGGATTGTTGAGTTCGGGAGCCGTGAATTCAGATCCTTCCTCAACCTCGAAGGCTGTCTCGCTGAATGACAACTCCGGGTCTTTTGGCTCTTCTGGAGATACTGTTCCCTCTGTCACAGCAACACGAGCTGCATTTAAGATTTCGCCTGTTGCATTACTGATAACGAGCACATTGGCGAAGACCAGATCTTTGTGGATAGCATTAAGCAAAGCTGCCTTTGTCGGCATTTCCACAGAATAGTTGCCTTCATAAAGCGTCTCTAACTGTGCATTATCTGAACCCGCGATGACGTCGGCCTGGTTCTTTCCTCCCAAACCGTAAGAACTACCAATCATCACGTCATTGAACACCAGAAAAACATTGGACTGGCCGTATTTTCCACCTCTTGCAAACTGGTTCAATTCTGCATCATCGCCCAGTTGCGATGCTGAGTACTGATAATAGTAGTTGGACTGCCTCCAAGAATTTGTTGTGCCCGAAAGGCTATCGGCCGTAAGCACGTAAGCCACCGTGAAGCCAACATCGCTGGTTAAAGCCTCTACCGTTGCCTTGATGTCGACAGCTGTGGAATCCTGATTCCACTGTGCTTCCGCCTTTACATCAATTGTCGGCAGTATTGCATTAAATGCCTCCAAATCGTTCCAGATTCCATATCCGGTACCATAGTATGGATCTGTCGATAGCCTGCGGTCCATATTGCAACCTGGTGCTCCTGAGATGCCCAACGAGCTGAGAGGATAGTAGTTGGCCACATACATTGGATCGCTCGAATTATATTGGTGGAAGGCAATGCCGATGAAGGATTCTGGATAGTTTTTCTTCATTCGCTCCATACCTACCCAGCCACGAGGACAATAGCCGCAGCCGGTACCTGTGAATTCTTCGACAACCGTACGACGCGAGACTTCTCTTGACACGTTAAGGAAAGTTGCAGAAATAGCACCATCCTGAGAATTCGGCTGGCCATTAACCTTTTCAATAGTCAATTTAACAGTATAAGTTTTTGCTTCTGCTGCACTTGTGCCTTCAACTTCAACCACGTCTTTCTTGTCCACTCCAGCAGGAATGGGGTTGGTCAAATCTAGATGCTTTTGTTCTTTTTTACCGTCGACATCAATTGTATAATCGATGCTGTTTATGGGATTGTTGCTCGTATTACTCAGTACAGCAGATGTCTTGAATTTTGTATTAGGAAGAAGTCTCTTTACCTGCAGTTCAGTGAATGATGCGTTGTAGTCTTTCATGTCAACATCGCCGACTACAATCTGAAGGGGCGAAACACCAAAATTGTTTCCATAGTAGTCATCCCAACTACCACCATTCACCTGAAGATAAAGGGCTTTCTTAACATCACTACCTGCTACAGCAATAGGATATGCTTCTGAAGAAGTAAAAGTATATCCTACATAGACGCCATTGGAAGTTATGGTATAAGCCTCGCTGAGTTTCACTTCCGTATAACCGTGCTCATTAAAAGAACCACTAGTACTTTCGCTACGGACATTATTCCCACCAAGGGTTTCTGTCACCCATGCTGAAACATCGGTCATATTGGGATCGAGTACCGGGATTCGAATGGCTTTCAATTTTGCACCATTAAAAACATCGCCCGGAACAAAGATAGCAACACCAAATGTTGCTTTCTGTCCTACACCGACTCCTCCCCAGTCAGAACTTGAACCTGAGTAGTAGCCCCACGTAATATCACCAGCATCGGTAAGTGCTGGAGCTTTCTGTTGACTTTGGCTAGTCTTATTGTTAAGTTTTCCTGCTGGGTCTTTTTGAATTCTTTGTGCAGAAACTCCTAAAACAAATGTTATTGCTATAAAAACGGATATAAACTTTTTCATATTGTTATTGTTTCTTATTAGTTCATCACTTTCACGGCCTTGCCATTATCGAGCTTCACGATGTTCAGGCCTTTCTGCTCGTTGTTGACCTGCTGACCGGCGGCATTGTACTTGGCGACGGCCTTTGCTTCGTTTTCAACGTTCTTCACCGAAGCAGGATCCTTGAAAATCATGTTCACCTTTACTTTCGGGCCCATCTCGTCGAGGTTATACTTCTTCGTGATGGCGTTATAGGTATAGATATTCACCTGCAGGTCAACCGTGCACGTGCCATAGCCTTCTGCGTCGGGAATCCACTCGGCGTTCAGACTTTTCTTCTCATCGGTCGTCAGCTGGCCTTCGGGAGTTTTACCAACACCTTTCTTAGAATAATTGATGCAATTCACCGGGAAGCAAATCTGGAACGAGCCACTAGGCAGGCTGATGACGTTGAACTCAACACCCACATAAATGTCCTCTCCGCTGATATTCTCCACATACAAACCTGTAGGGAACTGATAGTCGCCGAAAACATCCTCCTCGCCTTCGGTGATATCAATGACAGAGCCGTCGGCATACTCATTGCCTGCCTCATCGACGAAGCGCACGAGGGCCGCTTCCTGCGCAAAGGCAAAACTTGTTGCAAAGAGCAACATCATTACGGAAGTAAATAATTTCTTCATAGGTTT
>JAGAAL010000066.1 GCA_017615245.1 Bacteroidaceae bacterium | reverse complement strand
TGATTCTCTTTGCTAACATCCTAACTCTTTAAAATCTAAAGTCTAGCGTCTAAAGTCAAATGCCTCGGAGATTAATCTTCCCTTCATAGAACGCCTTTCCGAATACTACTGCTGGAATACCCGCGTTGTCGAGCGCGATGATATCATTATTGCTGCTCACGCCTCCACTGGCAATGAGGTGACACTCAGGAAAACGCTTCATGATGCTGCGATAGAGGTCGATATTCGGCCCTTGCAACATGCCGTCTTTGCTGATGTCGGTACATAGTACATTGCGGATTCCGCGACTGAGATAGTCTTCGAGGAATGGCATGAGGTCAATGTCGCAGTCTTCCTGCCATCCGTTAATGCTGATTTTCTGATCATGTACATCAGCTCCGAGTATCAGTCGCTCAGCTCCATATCGTTCTATCCAGTCGTACACCATCTCTCGGTCAGTAGCTGCGATACTGCCTGCTGTGGCCATCTTTGCTCCGGCATCAAATACCTTTTCCAAGTCATCCTCGGTCTTGATACCTCCACCGAAATCTACGATGAGGTGTGTTTCGCGGCAGATTTCTCTCAAGATGTGGTCGTTCACCACATGTTTCGACTTGGCACCATCAAGGTCTACTAGATGCAGACGTTTAATGCCCTTAGCTTCGAACATCTTCGCCACTTCCACAGGATTATCATTATATACCTTCTTTTGTGCATAGTCACCCTTTGTCAGGCGTACGCACTTCCCCTCAATCATATCTATCGCAGGAATAATCTCAATCATGTGGATCCTCCTTCCGTCCTCCCTCTAAGGAGGAAGCTAAATTATTTCTCCCCATAGAGGGGGAGATGTCTAACGGACAGAGGAGGTCTAAGAAATTCCTCAATATTTTCTCTCCCACGCTTCCGCTCTTCTCTGGGTGGAACTGCACAGCATAGAAGTTATCCTTGTGGAGTGCCGCACTATATGACTGTACGTAGTCAGTTGTGGCAATCGTGTCCTTGCAACTAGGCACATAATAGCTATGAACGTAGTACACGAACTCATCCTTGTCAAAACCCTTGAACAACTCACTTTTCGTGTCGTAAATCGTGTTCCATCCCATCTGTGGCACTTTGTCCTCGCTGTTTGTTGGTTGGAACCGCTTCACATCTGCATCGAAGATACCCAGACAATCGGTGTCTTCCTCTTCGCTGTGGCGGCACATCAGTTGCATACCGATGCAGATGCCGAGTACTGGTTGACGCAGATCCTTGATTAGGGTATCTAAATGATGCTCCCTCAGATAAGTCATCGTTGTGTTCGCTTGTCCCTGTCCTGGAAAGATTACTCGGTCGGCCCGTTTCAGCACCTCAAAGTCATCTGTCAGGATGGGTGTGACACCACATCGCTCCAGTGCATTCATCACCGAGCAGATGTTTCCTGCGTTGTATTTTACGATAGCTACCTCCATAATAGGCTGCAAAGTTAGTAAAAAAAGTTGATAGTTTAGGTGTTTTTCTGTTAAAAAGCATCATTTTACACTGTAAAATTTGGTTAGTTAGAAAAAAATATGTTACTTTGCCACGAATTTGTGGCGACATTGTGCTGATGATGTGATAAATGGTATTTACGCTTTTACCGACTACTGCCAAACTAATTGTGATGAATTGTTTTTTATAAACATAATTAATCAAATCATTAACCAATTAAACGTTTAACTCATGAACAAAAAACTACTTTTGCTCAGTGTAGCACTCCTTTCGTTTGCTACATCATCGTTTGCCCAGCTATGGGACATTCCGTCTGCTGCAGAATTGAAGTATGAGACGAATCCGAAAGTCTCCATCGAAGCAAACGGTAAGTTCTGGCAAGGCGACTCCACCTTCTATTTTTTATATAATGTAGAAGCCGACGCCTTCCTCTCAAACAACACATGTCCTTCACATGCTCAGTGGTCTACTCACGCTGCTTTACGCCGTGATCAGGCCAACAAAATCATGCTCGGTCAGTACCGTCTGGCACCAATCATCGTGACTGACACATCGTACGTAGAAACGGTCGTTACAAAGACTGATCCTGACACCACCTACACAGAGACTGTCATGGTAATCGACACAACGAGTGTCACAATACCTGAATGGGACGGTGTGACTTACAATATTATTGACTGGTATAACAACCGATGGTGGTATGTCTTCCCAACATCAAGCTACAACACGTTTGTTGACAATCAGGGACAGGCCGACCACATGTGGAACATGAAGTCTATGGGTGACGGTATCTTCCGTTTCTCTGTTTCCGACCTCAATCCGGAATTCAACACTCATTTTGCTGATAGCGTATTCGGTGGAAAGTCAGAGACTTATTATGGTTTCAACATGATTGACCCTGACTATAATGCTGATGAAGAAGTACCTGTAATGCCGCTCATTCCTATGTTGGATGTGCTTTCTAACAAGGCATACAATCCAGAGCCGCCTGAAGGAGAAGAGAATCTGGAAAAAGCAGAACTGGCTATCAGCTGGCGTTTCATTCCTGAGGAAGAGTACCTCAAGTACGACTCTTATCGTCGTGCATGGAACTACATCGCTAACGGAGAAATTGAAAACTTCATCGCAGATGTAGAAGACCATTATGGAAACAAGATCAACACGAGTGGCTTGTATGCGATTCTCGATTCAAAGACTCCTGTGTCTTACGAAGAGATTATGGCTGCAAAGGGTGTTGTAGAGCAGCAAGTTCGTGATTATCTCATTGCTACATTGTTTGCAGGTGCTACAAACGAAGAACCTGCTAATGTAACGGCATTGATGGTCAATCCTAATTTCGACCAAGGTAACAAGGACGGTTGGGATATTACTTCAGGTATCGGTCAGAACCTCCAGTACAACTATGACGCTGGTGTTCACGACTATACATTGCCTGACGGAACCGCTATTCACGGTCACTATAATTCAGAAACTGGTGCATGGATTCAAGGATTTATCGAGGCTTGGCATTCAAGCAACAACCTGGGTAACGGTACCATCAGCCAGACCATCATAGGACTTCCAGCCGGTAAGTACAGCTTCTCTTGCGACGCTATCGCATGTCGTCAGTCAGCAGGCAAGCAGGCAAACGTGGGTGTTTACCTCTTCGCACAGGGTGGAGATGTCAATATGCAGACTTCAATCTCTACCGCTAACGAGAAGCCCGAACATTTCGAGATGACATTCGTCAGCAGCGGTGGTACCATCGTGCTTGGTCTGAAGTCTCAGAACGCAACCGCTAACTGGATGGCTGCCGACAACTTCGAGCTTTGGTACTATGGTGAGGTCGATCCTAACGACGACCCATACAAGGTAATCCTCGAAGGTACGATTGCAAGTCTGGAGAAGAAGTATCCTGACGTGGAAGGTCTCATGGCAAATAACGACGTGAAGGATGCTTACTTGGCAGAACTCGAAACAGCGAAGGCTTGCGAGGCAGACTATCAAACAGAAGACTCTGTACTGAACGCTGCAGCAGCTGCACTTGCTAAGTCAATCAACGACTACGTTCGTATGGAAAGCCTCATGGCTCAAGTACAGTCTCAGGCTGAGGCATTCGAGGGAACCAGCTTCGATGGATTGAGTGAAATCCTCGGCGAATGGTACGAAATGATTCTCATGGAGGCATACAACAATGGTACAGCTGATGAAGCAATGATCGACTCTATCACGATTAAGATGGGTGAGATGATTGTCGACCACATCACAGCTAATGTGAAGCCAGGCGATGAGCTGACTCCGCTTATTAAGAATCCAGCATTCGATACCAACTTCTCTGGCTGGTCAACTACTGGTGCAACACCTCAGTTCGGTGGTAAGGGCGGAAATGCCGACAACTCAATCGGTGACGTTCTTCGTATAGAAGATAGTGGTTGTGCAGAGGTTTTCCACAATACATTCAACATGTTCCAGATTGTACGCAACATGCCTAAGGGCGCCTTCAAACTCACTGCTCAGGCATACGAACGTAATGATTCCCCTGAGGGTATATGGGAAAGCGAGTGGAGCGAAGGTCCTCAGGTTGGTATTCATGCAGTACTCTACGCTAACAACTTCGAGAGTAAGGTGAACCACATCATGGTAGGTGCCCAGAATGAAATCGTTTATGCGAAAGCCGGCACTGACGGTTGGCCAACCGATACATACGCATCTTCATACGACCAGTATGTACCAAACTCAATGGACGGTGCTAATTTCTACTTCAACCTTGGTGAAGATTATCAGACATACCTCGTATCAGTTGACTTCGTGCTCGGACATGCAGGCGATAGCATCACAATCGGTTTGAAGAACACATTCAACAGCAGCTGGGTAATCTTCGACAACTTCCGTCTCTACTACACAGGCGAAAGCCTCGATGCACTCGAAGAGCCAGTTAACAGTATGTTGGCTAAGCTCGACGCAGTTCTTGCTGACGAAGAGTCAATGTACGGCGCAGACGTAGCACCAATGGTTGAGTCAGTTCGCAACGAACTTGATGCAGCATACAAGGGAGGCGATGCTGACGGTGTATTCGCAGCACTTGATAAGGGTAACGAAGCCGTTGCATACGCTGCAAAGTCTGCTGCTGCATACGAATCACTCACTGCTGCTTACGACGGACTTATGGGCGAGTACTATGCACATGAAGAAAGCGAATTCTCTGATGAGCGCAATGCTGCAGTGAAGGAACTGCTCGACAAGGCTGATCACGCTCTTGTTTACTTGGATCTGCCAGCAGATGAAGCAAGTGAATTGGCTTTAGCTATGAAGACGCTCCAGTCACAGCTCTTGTTGCCAGAAGGTGGATATATTGACCTGACAGCTGATATGTTCTACAACTGGACAGGATATGATGCATCTGCTGAAATCGTAGGTAGTGCTGGATGTGCATTCGCACTTAATCAGAATACACAAATGGTTTATGGTGATGCAAACGTTATGTACAACAACTTTGCAGACCTCACAGGTGCAGATGTACTCGTACTCGTAGCAACAGTAGGTATTCCTCGTCTGCTCTTCAACCGTCCTGATCCTCCAGCAGGTGGTTCTGACAGCCATGGTGGTACAATTCCAGTAGAGTTGAATACCAATACAAGTAATGAATGGTGGACTGTTACTGAAAACGAAGACGGTTCAAGGACCTACGTTGTAGACGTTAAGCATATCACCGAGGTATTTGGATATTGTCACCTTAATGCTATCAAGGGTGCTAGCTGGCAAGATACAAATGTCACCAGTATTCAGATAGGCTACGGTATTGGCAACGAACCAGAAGCTATCGAGTCAGTCAACGTAGAGAAGAAGGCAGCTGCCGGCATCTACACCATCACAGGTGCTAAGGTGAACACTCTGCAGCGTGGTATCAACATCCTCGTTGACCAGAACGGCAACACAAGAAAGGTATACATGAAGTAATTCGCAACCTTTTCATTCATCAGCAAGGGGTGCCCGCGGGCACCCCTTGCTTGTTGTATCGTATAGTATTTATTATTTCAAGATGGTCTTCATCTTCTCGGTGGCTTGAACATAGGCTTTTTCCCAGTCGGTATCGAGCGAGAAGGGTGTGTAGGTCTGTTTGTCGTTCACATAGACGTAGGTGGTTTCCTTATCGTCGTCACCGAAGAGGGGATTGTTGAGCGATGCATCGCGATAGCAGGCGAGTACTTCGAGGCGCTTCTCGGTGGAGATGCCACGTGCCTTGATGATGTCGGTCTCAAAATCGGTGATGAACGATGCAAGACTTACGGCTTGTGAATCATAGAAGTAGGCATTCTTCTCCAGTTTGCGCTTCTTCACCTGGTTGGAGATGTAGTTGAGCGCGGTGACCTTATACTGATTGATCTGTATCTGCTGATCGTTGGATGCCGCGTTGTTAACTACTGCGATGGCATTGTCGAATACTTTCTTATAAAGGTTTTGTGCGCTGGCAGCCGTGTAGCTGACTGCTGCAATGAGGGCGGTAATAAATATTTGTT
>JAGAAL010000065.1 GCA_017615245.1 Bacteroidaceae bacterium | reverse complement strand
TGCCGCATCAGGTTAATGTTCCTAATAACAGTTGCTTTGCTCATTCCAAGGATATCTGCCAGATAATCAACGCGACTCTCGGCTTCAGCACCTCGACCTTCCGCAGTAGCACGAGCGCTGATAAGCGACTTAATGATACGTGCTGCTTCCTCACGAGACTGTTCATCAAAAAGCGGTGAGATAGTCAATTTGCGACGTGCCTCATCCATGTTTTTTACTGCAATGCCAGTAGCAAAGACGTGAGGGGAGTTGCTGCCTCGTTGTATGAATCCAGCATCCTCAAGTGCAGCAATGGCAGCCTTCACACGAGTCTCAATGTCTTCCACATCTTCCCCCCATCCTGCCTGACGAGCGATATCCAATGGTGAGCAACTAACCTTGTCTCGTTTAGCAGTAAGATCCTTGATGGCTTTCCATACTTGCTGAATTTCGCTAATACTAAGTTTCGTTTGATTCAGAAGTATGAAATGCTTATCGAGGTCACTATCAGCATACAAGACATAGCATTCTGCCTTCATTTGTGGGTCACGTCCTGCACGACCGGCCTCCTGTACATAATTTTCCAACGAGTCGCTGATGTTATAGTGCACAACAAGCCCAACGTCTTTCTTGTCAACTCCCATGCCAAACGCGGAAGTCGCCACAATCACCTGTGCCTCGCCACTCATAAAGGCGTTCTGATTCTTCACCTTCTCGGCTGCCTCCATCTTACCGTTAAACGGCAAAGCTCGTATGCCATCGCTAACCAAATGCTGTGCTAATTCACGAGTTCGTCGAGTGCGTGAAACATAGACAATTGAAGGACAGTTGTGTCCAAGTATCAGCGAACGCAGTAGGTTGTATTTCTCATCAGGAGTATCGGCATGGAGAACAGAATAGCGTAGATTCTTTCTTTCAGCATTGGCAGCAAAAACCTTTAACTCTAAACCAAGTTTCGTCCTGAAGTAGTCACAGATATCGCTGATAACCTTTTGCTTGGCTGTTGCCGTAAAACACGACACGGCAATTGGCTTCTCCAAGTGTTTCTTCTCTTGTAACTCACGAATGAAATCTCCAATATATAGATAGTCCACACGGAAATCGTGTCCCCAAGCAGAGAAGCAATGTGCTTCGTCAATCACAAAACGTACCACATGCCTTCCTAATAGCAGCCGCTCAATAGTCTTACTACGCAGCATCTCAGGAGCGATATAAAGAATGTTTGCGGTACCATCGGCCACCTGTTGGATAGCTGTAGCGCGTTCGATAGGATCAAGCAGTCCATTGATGGTTACCGCCTCACTAATTCCTCGTGCAGCCAAGTTGTCGACCTGGTCTTTCATCAACGACTGCAATGGAGAAATCACTACCGTCAATCCATGTGTATTTCGTCCAGCCATTAAAGCCGGCAATTGAAAGGTGAGGCTCTTACCGCCACCTGTTGGGAATATGGTCAGCAAAGATTCGCCACGTATAGCAGATTCCACTGCCTGTTGCTGCATAGGAACACCATCAAAGGTTCGGAACTCATCATACCCGAAGAATTCTTTCAGGCCACTATGTGCATCTAATCGACTATGACAATAATCACAATCTCCACACGAGGTATTACACAGCAGGTTCATCACATTGACCACCTGAGGATAGTTTCGTATCACCCAAGCAGGAGTGATTGAGAAAATATCGTCAGCACCTATCACAGCCAAGCAATATGCCAACTCTATTGGGTATTGTTTAACCAATGTATCGAAGTCCGAATGGCTGCAAACTTTTCCTTTAAACTCCTTTAGAATCAAATGTGTCCAGTTGGTTTGAGTTCTCAAGAGTCTACCCAATAAAGACTGTTGAAAAGATGAGGAATACCCAATGTATCTAAAGAATCCTTTGAATTGGTCAATATCATACAACAGTTGATAGTAGATTTCCTGTCTGTCATTAGATAATTGATTCCAAGCGGCAATCTCGTCATTTAGCAAGTCGCGTGCCTTCATAGAGTCATTCACAGGATTGTTCAGCTCATCCACCTGCAGCTTGTCATCTTTTACCAAATGATGATAAGGTCGTTTGGGGAATAATAACGGTGAAAGGAATAACGTGTCAATAATCGTAGGATTACCCCTCAAAGCCGTATATTTCAAATCGTGATTGATGATGTTATGTCCGCAAATAGTATCGCATTTTGACACAAAGGCATCAAAGTCGGCTTTGGAATGAGAGTGCAATACAGCACCATCTTCCCTAACCGCTCCGTAATCCGCCACCTTTTTTGTTTGCGGATTAACCTCCGTATCAATAAATGCTATCATAACTCCATTTTTTTGTTATACAATTTCTTTATACTCCTGATGTATTCACACTCTCTTCTATTTTCAATTTATCTATAAGTGATGTCTGCGAAAGTCAGAGGGAGCTACTTTGATTTGCTTCAATTCCTCACATCCACACCAATATGCTTGGCAATGTCATTATGTTTTGTCTTCTGTATTTTCAGACGCATCTTACCATCAGCAGCACGAAGTTTCAACTGGTGACAATTTGTCACCGTTTCATTTCCCTCTTCTTTCAAGCGTTTGTGGTTCATTATTCATAGTTGTTGTCATTCTATAGATTCCAACATATGCTTAAATTCTTCTTCTGTGGGTAGATAGAGCTTATAGCGAGAGGCAAAAAGTTGTTTGCCCTCATTCAAAACAGAGTATTTCACGATGGCCTCACTCTTTTGTGAGCACAGGATGATACCCAGTGTTGGGTTGTCGTCTTCGTTCTTATAGAGTGCATCCCACATGCGAATATAACTGTCCATCTGCCCCACATCCTCATGCGTCAGCTTTCCGAGTTTCAAGTCAATCAACACGTGACATTTCAGTATGCTGTGATAGAACACCAAATCCACATAGAAGTCTTCATCGTCATAGCGCATCCTCCGTTGGCGACCTACAAAACAGAATCCACGTCCCAATTCCAACAAGAATTGTTGCAGATGGTCAATAAGTGCCTGCTCAATGTCACTCTCATGCAGGGCTGGATAATCCTTCAGATCCAGGAATTCCAACACAAACGGATCGTGAATGAACTGGGTAGGAGCAACATCTTTCAATTTCTCTTGAGCCTCGGCCACAACCGATTCCTTTTCTCTGCTGGCAAGAAGACGTTCGTAGTAGAGTGTGGATATCTGGCGATCCATCTGTCGTGTACTCCATACGCTATTTGCAGCCTCATTCATATACCACAAGCGAGCCTGAGCATCTTCCACACTAATTAAGCGACGATAGTGCGACCATGTCAATTCGGGACGCAGTGTGTCCCGTTTTTGAAATGTTTGATAGAACTGGCGCATCTTTCGTAGTTCGCGCTCATCGAATCCCTTGCCAAAGTCTGTTGTCAGTCTTTCTGCCAAATCTTTCAAAAGTCCCTTTCCATAGTCGGCTCTTGCCTCGCCATGTTGCTCATGTTCAACGATTTGCTGACCTATGAGCCAGTAGCTTTCCACCATTGCGAAATTTACTGCACTATAGGCACGCTTTCTGGCAGTAGCAAGTATTTCCTTTACACTAGCATAGAGCTGTTCCACATTTGGCAGCTTGTCTACGTTCTGAAGTTCATTCATATTTCGGTTCTTTATCTTTATTATTTCGTTGATTCCCACAACTCCCTCACATCAGCCGCTAATCGGGTATTAAGTAATCACCTGCAAATATACAATTTTTCCGTGAATCAACAAAAGTTTTTTCGAGAAAAATGCAAGAAAGAATGAGAAAAGTTCGGAAATAATTGGAGGATAAAGAAAAACTCTCGGGGAAATGAGTTGCGTATGACACCCAAAGGCTTTATAGAAGAATGATAAACAACGAACAGTCTCAAATCTCAGTTATCTCAAATCTCAATTAAAAAAAATAAGGTGACATTCAACTTCAATTTTCCTCTTAACCATCTTTATAACTTATTGATAATTAATTAGTTATAAATATAATATATAAATATGGAAGAAGTGTGGGGATCTTAAAAAACAATTGAGATTTGAGATTTGAGACTGCGGGAAAAAACAAATGGCTAAACAAGTCATATAATCATCTACAATGCAACAACTTACAATAAGACAACAACACGTTCCTAACGATGTAATTGTCTTCTAAAGGCACAAAATATTGCAAATTACTTCTCTAATAAGCCTCAAAAGACGTGCATAAACCGCTTTTTCGATGATAATAACTGCACTTTCTGCTCATTTGGCTCATTTTTTAGAGGCCATGTATTTATCAATAAGTGCCGCTTATTGGGTAATAACCAACGCTTATCTTAGCGAAACGACCTCACAACCCCACAAAATGCGTGGCTATTATTGGGGAAAGATGCAAAAAAACGAGTGACAATAAGCTTATCGATGAGGATAGATGTGGGAGGCGAGCCAATAGGCAATACGGAACCACCAACGTTGAGGGTATTCCAAATCGACGGTGCGAGTATGGACACGAAGAACGTGGAGATCGTAGAACAGGTTGTGGGCTCGCCATTCGTGGATGATATTGCTATCGGTACGTCGCAGAATGGCATAGTCTTTTCCGACGTTTTCACAACGAATACGTTTCAGAAATGCAGTCATTTCGTCCACAGTTTGTAATTGGTGGCTTTCTTTGATGGAAAGGAAACGGTCGGAGATGGAATAGGTAAGGTCCATAGATTACTGGGTGAGTTTATGCAGATAAGACAGGATGACGTAGTAGATTTCCTCGGCTTTGCGCATCGGCTTCTCTGCCTGCCATGTGGCATTGATTTTCTTTCCGTCAGCGTACTCCATATAGACGCGATACATGGAACCGCCCATCAATTGGTCGTCTTGATTGTAACCATTTATTTCGCTGACATCCATACGCTGTAACCTTTGCTGCAATTCAGCCACTTGGCTATCCGTTACAGGATACTCTGTCTTCGTCTGGATCTCCAAACCGGCATTCGTACACTTCACCACCTTGGGTGTCTTCCCTTCGTCGGCAATCAACTCATAATAGTCCTTACCGCGATCGGGAACACCGAACGGAGTTTCCGCACAACTGCAATAAATGAGTCGCGCCTCGGGCTGGGCTGGATTCTCCTGAAGCAACTGCTCAAAGAAGCTTTTCACCGTCTCGTATGCATTCACTACTTTCTTGTCTTTGGGTGTGTCCCTATAATTGACGGCAAGTACGGGCACTTCGCCTGTCATATATTTCAGCACATAGATATGGTCGTCTGGGGATGCCGTTCTCGTTCCTTCAAACGGTTGGGTGTAGTTGTACTTCCACAGTTTGTTTTTCAGAACCAACTGCTGAAGCTCATTTAACTTCGATTGCTCGATAGAGAAATGACGTTTCGACAGAACCTGACCGCTGTCACCAAGTTCTGTCACATCTACTCGTGGCTCTGATAGTCTGATGATGACTCTTTGCCCGTTCTCCACAATCATCTCCCCTTCCGTCTTAATCACACAATCGAATGCTCCCACTTGACAAGCGGCACTAAACAGCTCACCTTCAGGAGCCGTCTGTGAAAACCCAAGTGAGGTTGTCAGCCCCAGCAATAACAATAGAAATAGTTTTTTCATACGATGATTGTCATATTTGCAACCGCAAAAGTACAAATTAATTTCGAACTACAAGCCTCGAAGGGAGCCTTTTCTCTCGGCATCTTGCATTTTCCAGGCTTTTATTTGGCTATTTTATAAATAATGTGTAACTTTGCACGCGAAATCACAACATAACATATAAAAGAAATCGACAAATGAACAAGATTGTTAGCAAACAGCAATTTAGTGAAAAGGTGTTCAAACTGGAAGTTGAAGCACCACTTATTGCAAAAGCCCGCCGTGCAGGTCATTTCGTAATTGTCCGTACTGGCGAAAAGGGTGAACGTATTCCATTAACCATAGCCGACAGCGATGTGGAGAAAGGTACTATCACGCTAGTGGTACAGACCGTAGGATACAGCTCTACGAAGCTCTGCTCGCTCAACGTAGGCGACTATATTACCGATGTAGTAGGTCCGCTTGGACAGGCCACTCACATTGAGAAGTTCGGTACCGTAGTATGTGCAGGTGGTGGTGTGGGCATAGCTCCGATGCTTCCTATCATCAAAGCCCTGAAAGCTGCAGGCAACAAGGTCATTAGCGTGTTGGCAGGTCGTACGAAGGAACTGATTATCCTCGAAGACGAAGTACGCAAGCACTCCGACGAGGTGATTATCATGACCGATGACGGCAGCTACGGACAAAAAGGCGTAGTGACAGTAGGTATTGAGCAGGTCATCCAGCGCGAGAAGGTGGACAAGTGTTTCGCTATCGGCCCAGCCATCATGATGAAGTTCTGCTGTCTGCTGACAAAGAAATATAACGTACCTACCGATGTTTCGCTGAACACCATCATGGTTGACGGAACAGGTATGTGTGGTGCATGTCGTATCACCGTAGGCGGCAAGACGAAGTTTGTCTGCGTGGACGGACCTGAGTTCGACGGTCATGAGGTGGACTTCGATGAGATGTTCAAGCGTATGGGTGCATTCAAGGCTGAAGAATTGGAGGAGATGAAGAAATTGGAGCAAAGCATTACTAGTTCTTCTAGTCAATCTAGTTCAACTAGTAAGTCAAGTGAAACTATCAGCATTAACCCAGAAGACGGCATCGCTTCCATCGAAGAGTTGGTTGATCGCAACACCACTTGGCGTAAGGAACTGCAGGCAACGATGAAGCCCAAGGACCGCACGCTGATTGAGCGCTGCGTGATGAGTGAACTCGACCCTGTTTATCGTGCAACTACCCGTACTGAGGAAGTGAACCAAGGTCTGACCGAAGAGCAGGCACTCACAGAAGCCAAACGCTGTCTGGACTGTCCGAAGCCATCATGTATGGAAGGCTGTCCAGTCAACATCAATATACCATCGTTCATCAAGAGCATCGAACGCGGACACTTCCTCGATGCAGCCAAAGTGCTGAAATCGACCTCTTCGCTCCCTGCAGTCTGCGGACGTGTTTGTCCACAAGAGAAGCAATGCGAGAGCAAGTGTATCCACGTGAAGATGGGTCACAAGCCTGTAGCTATCGGTTATCTGGAACGTTTCGCAGCCGACTATGAGCGCGAGAGCGGTAAGATGGCTCTGCCTGAATGCAAACCAGCTAACGGCATCAAGGTGGCTGTTGTAGGTTCTGGTCCTGCAGGATTGAGTTTTGCAGGCGATATGGCGAAGAACGGATATGACGTAACTGTATTCGAAGCCCTCCACGAAATAGGTGGTGTGCTGAAGTATGGTATTCCTGAGTTCCGTCTGCCAAACGCTATCGTTGACGTAGAAATTAATAACTTGGAGAAGATTGGCGTGAAGTTCGTGAAGGACTGCATCATCGGCAAGACCATCACCGTCAACGAACTCGAGGAACAAGGCTTCAAGGGCATCTTCGTTGCATCGGGTGCAGGTCTGCCAAACTTCATGGCCATCCCAGGAGAGAATAGCACAGGCATCATGTCATCGAACGAATATCTGACCCGTGTGAACCTCATGGATGCATCAAATCCAGAAAGCGACACTCCAATCTGCAAAGCCAAGAGCGTGATGGTAGTAGGTGGCGGCAACACAGCAATGGACTCTTGCCGTACAGCCAAGCGACTCGGTGCTGAGCGTGTGTTCATCGCATACCGTCGTAGCGAAGCCGAAATGCCTGCACGACTCGAAGAGGTGAAGCACGCAAAGGAAGAGGGCATCGAATTCCTCACCCTGCACAACCCAATCGAATATATCGCCGACGAGAAAGGCCACGTATGCCAGGTTCGCCTGCAGAAGATGGAACTAGGTGAGCCAGACGCATCAGGACGTCGCAGTCCTGTGCCAATCGAAGGCGCTATCGAAACCCTCGATATCGATATGGCTATCGTAGCTGTAGGCGTATCACCAAACCCACTCGTACCAAAGTCCATCGAAGGTCTGGAACTGGGACGCAAGAACACCATCGCCGTCAACGACGATATGCAATCGAGCATCCCAACCATCTTTGCCGGAGGTGACATCGTACGTGGTGGTGCAACCGTCATCCTCGCTATGGGCGACGGACGCCGTGCTGCCAAAGCAATGGATGAAAAGTTGGCCCCTCTCTAACTCCCCCAGAGGTGGCTTTAGTTGAGTAAGTTGATAGTGCCACCAAGGCGGAGTACTTACAACTAACTACTATAAACTACTGAGCGAAGCTCACAAATGGCTTTAAACTTTAAACATTAAACTTTACAAGAACTATGGCTGCTTATTTTGCACCTTCCGAACTGATTATCAACGAAGATAACAGCGCGTTCCACCTTCATATCCGCCCCGACCAATTGGCGGACAAGGTGGTGATGTGTGGCGATCCAGGCAGAGTGGACACCATCGCTTCGTTTTTCGACACCAAAGAATGTGATGTACAGAGTCGCGAGTTCCACACCATCACAGGCACCTACAAGGGCAAACGTATCACAGCCCTCTCACACGGAATCGGATGTGACAACATCGATATCGTGACGACCGAACTGGATGCGCTGAAGAACATTGACTTCAAGACCCGTACCTTGAAGGAGAAGCTGACGCAGATGGACCTCGTACGCATCGGCACCTGTGGAGGTCTGCAGGCTAACACACCTGTCGGCACCTTTATCTGCAGCGAGAAATCTATCGGCTTCGAAGGACTGCTCAATTACTATGCAGGACGCGATGAGATTTGTGACCTTGCCTTCGAGAAAGCCTTTACAGAGCATCTCGGTTGGGATTATCACAACCTGCCGTCTCCCTATGTAGTAGATAACGACAAGTCGTTGTTGGAACAAATCTACACAGAAGGTGTTGGGATGATTCGTGGTATCACCATCTCATGCGGCGGATTCTACGGTCCACAAGGACGCGTAATTCGTATTCCACTCTCAGACCCTCAGCGAAACGAAAAGATTTGCAGCTTCGAGTGGAACGGATACAAAATCACCAACTTCGAGATGGAAAGCGCAGCCCTTGCAGGACTGAGCAAACATCTCGGTCATCGTGCCCTCACCGTCTGCATGGTGATTGCCAACCGCATCGCTCACGAAGCTAACACAGGTTACAAGAACCAGATTGGCGACCTGATCAAGATTGTATTGGACAAGATTTAAATTATGGCAAAATTCGATAAACTGGCCGTTATGGCCAAGATAGGAGAAATGGGCATGGTGCCTGTGTTCTACCACAAAGATGCAGAAGTAGCAAAGAAAGTCATCAAAGCATGTTACGACGGAGGCGTGCGTGCCTTTGAGTTCACCAATCGGGGTGACTTTGCTCACGAGGTATTCGCTGAGTGTGTGAAGTACGCAGCAAAGGAATGTCCTGAGTTGGCAATGGGTGTAGGTAGCGTAGTCGATGCACCTACAGCAGCCCTGTATATCCAACTCGGAGCCTGCTTCATCGTAGGTCCGTTGTTCAATCCCGACATTGCCCCAGTATGCAATCGTCGCCTCATCCCCTACTGCCCTGGATGCGGCAGCGTGAGCGAAGTGGGTAAAGCACAAGAATTAGGATGCGACCTCTGCAAGGTGTTCCCAGGCGATGTCTATGGTCCTGCCTTCGTGAAAGGCATGAAAGCCCCGATGCCTTGGTCAAAGATTATGGTGACAGGTGGTGTTGCTCCAACAGAGGAGAACCTCACCGCATGGTTCAAGGCAGGCGTCTATTGTGTCGGGATGGGCAGCAAACTCTTCCCGAAAGACAAGATAGAAGCCGAGGATTGGCAGTATATCACCGATAAATGTCGCGAATGTCTCAACGTCATTCAAAAAGCAAAATAAACGAACCTATTTTCTCCTATAATTTACGGATCGCCTCATAAATGGCCAAGACATCTTGCGTGTCAATCACTTCGTCTCCGTTGACATCTGCACGGCTGTCGTAGATGCTGTTCTGCATTTTCTCATACACAGCGAGGACATCCTGAGTATCGACAATTCCATCACCATTCACATCTTCCAGAACTGATGCCTGTTGATATGAGGATGCTTTTACGATGACTTCACCAATGAAGCATCGTTTTTCTGATGTGGATATGGTAATTGTTGGATTCTTCGGAACATTACGGAAAAGGAGTTGTACACGTTCAAAGGCATCGCTGATGGTTGCAGAATAGCTCACCGTCTGCGATTCGTCACCCACACGTACAAATAATGTTCCTTCAATACTTGTCCATCCTTTCACGGTCAGTTCAACAATCAACGGACCGCCTGCATAATCGAGGTTGACAGAGGTGAGGCTGCCAGTTTTCTTAGAGGAACCTAAACGCAGCGTTCCTCCTGCCTGAAAGACATTCGATACCATAGGGAACCAGTCATCGCCACTCCATTGAGTGGATGACCCACTGGTTTCCTCGTCGTTTCCTTCTGAAGCACTTTCAAACGTATCAACAAGCAAGGTCTCACCGACAATCAGCACACCTGTGGTATCGACAGGAAGAACGATTTCTGTTGTATCTGACGGCTCTGAAGGATCAATCTGCCCAGACGTCACATGCTCGTAGAGTTTTGCATCGGCAAGAGAGAATGAGGCAGACGTATAGTCGCCCCAGATGTAATCAGCCAAGGCCGGATAGTCGATAAACGGATTCCTATTACCCTGCGCCTTTTCCGCATCGTTGTTGATTTGCTTCTCTTTCTCGCAAACAGGGTCTGCATTATGCCATTTCAGCAGAAGTGTATAGAGCCAAGGTTTCAGCGTGGGCCAATCTTCCTGAACCAGCTCACTTTTCACGTTGCTGTTGCTGCCCCAGGCTATATCAGAATAGCAAGTAGCCACATAGAAATAGATACGTGCGAAATCTCCCTTGAACTCATCGGCTGGTTCAAACACCGTAGTATAGCCACCCCCTTGCCCAGACATCGGGCTCCCCACCTTGATACGTCCGTTATCGAACTTAGAACGATACACCGTTCCTATCGGATAGTTGCTCTTCTGGGTGTTGGCATTCGTTTCTGAAGGTATCACGCTGAAGATATCCGAATAAGCTTTGTTGACAGCACCACCCCACCAGCTTTTGGGAATAACATGCTCCTTATTCCATTTATTCGAACTATAGTCGTAAGTCTCAGTGGAGAACAAATCATAGACCATCGATGGCTGCCCGTCCATATAATACACCGACGGATAAGCAGCAGGAAGCTCACTTCCATAAGTGAGTTGCTTGTGGTTGATGATGATATTCTTTAACGCCAGTTTCAATTCTGTCTTCTTCAAACCATCCACCTTATTATAATATGTAGCAGAAGGCTGCGCCACGATTGGTAGCACAGACAGAAAAGACAGAAAAGAAAAGACTAATATGAAGATTCTGTTCATATTACCTCACCTCCTTCACCAAGAATATCTGTGTTGGGAGGTGGTCGCTATAGCCATTAAGCCACACACCACTCGACCAAGTTCGTTTAGGAGCGCCTTTGGTCTTTCCTTCCTGAGTGATAAGGAAATCACGAAGATAGATTTCGTGCTTGCGGAACTTCAAAGTAGAATAGTCGTTCACACCCTCAGGATTCAACAGATTCTCGGAGATGATAATCTGGTCGAAAAGGTTCCACTTACCGTCATATAACAAGGTGCCCTGACCTACCTTATAAAGAGTCTCGTACCAAGGGTTGAACATATCACCCGGCTTGCAGTCCTTCTTGTTGTGTTTGGCTCCTAACGCCTTGGTTACGCTCTTATCTTTCGGGTCGTCATTCAAGTCACCCATAATGACAACTTTCTCCTTTGGATTGGCAGCAAAGATGGAATCTATCATCTTACGGACTTGACGTCCACCCATCTCACGGAACTCACTTTCGGCCGCACGTGAAGGCCAGTGGTTAACGATGAAACTGATTTTGTCACCAGCAATCGTTCCACTTGCTATGAGGAATCCACGTGTAGCACGAGTGGTGTCACCATTCTCATAGACATAGTTGGTGAGGTGATAATGCTCCAATTTGAATATGGCAGGATTGTATAAGAATGCACAATCAACACCACGCTTGTCAGGGCCTTCCACATGAATGATGTCCCAACCCTTATCTTGCAAAACAGGTTCTTTCAACAGGTCTTCAAGCACGCGACGGTTCTCAACCTCCGACAGACCAATGATAGCCGGACTTTTGCATACCTTCTGAAGACCGTTCTTCATCGTCATCTCTGTACCGAGGTTTGCCAACACCTGCGCCATGTTCTTCAGTTTGTTCGTGTACTTCAGCGCTCCCCACTTGTTAGTTCCATCAGGAAGATACTCAAAATCGTTCTTTCCTTCGTCATGAATGGTATCGAACAGATTTTCGAGATTGTAAAATGCAACACCATACACTTGTAAAGTCCGGTCTTGCTTAACTTCTGGACGCCAAGAAATAACAGTCAAGGCAACCATGATGATTAGCAATGAAATAAAACCTTTTCTCATATCGTTTCTTTTACATTTTAATTCCACGGCAAAAGTAACAATTATTTTTAAAACGACAAAACTCATGGCAAACAAATTGACTTTTTTCTATACTTACGCGTTAATTTATTCAAAATATAAGGTGTTCGCGCCTGAAAATTTTGTCGATATATTTTTTTTAAGTAATTTTGCATCGTAATATAAATCAAAAAAACGAAGGAAACATGAAACATCTCATCATTACATTTATGATTGCCATCCTGCCTCTTTATGTGAACGCACAAAATTCTGGTATTTTCGGGAAAAAGGCAACATCAACCAAAGTAACTGATTTCTCCCCTTATATGCAAGGAGCTGTTCCCGTTGAAAACGGATTGGTGACATTCACAAAAACAATCTCGGCTCCAGGCAAGACCAAGCAGGACTTATACCGCAAAGTTGCCTCATGGGCTTCTGCACGTTATATGCCAAACGTCGAGAACGGAAAATGGAACGATCACGATTATTTCCGCAACCTGGAATATGCAACGGTGAAAAGTGCCGACGAAGCAAAGGGACAGATTGTTTGTCAAGGATGTGAAGAATTGGTATTCTCCAGTAAAATCCTCGAGAAAGACTTTACGGAGGTCGAATACAAACTGACCATCCAGATTAGCGACGGGTCGGTGAAAGCCGTCATGAACAACATCGTGTATGTTTATACATTCGCAGACGAAAGGGAACGTAAGACAGCAGAACTATATATCACCGACGACATGGCATTTACCAAGAAAGGAAAATTCATCAAGCAGAACCGAAAGTTCAGAGTAAAGACTGTTGACCTTGCCAACGAACTCTTCTCTGAAATAGAGACCGTCATCAAATGAAAGCAGACGAAGTAGATAAAATCATTGCTGAAGCACTCGAGAGAGACCGTCAGGAGCGAGGGCACCGCAGAGGAAAACAAAGCAAGCACGATAAGATACTTACCGCCAGGAAAGTGTTGAACATTGTGTTCATGGCTGGTTTTCTGGCTGCTGTAATTGTCTATTTCGCCATCCCTGACAACAAAGTCTTGTTTTTCAGTCTTGGATTTGGGGCGATACTCATCAAACTCGTTGAATTCTTCTTACGATTCATGTTCTAAATGAAACGACTGCTATTCCTTTCCCTCACTATCATTATGACATTATCAGCCTCTGCTCAACGTATCATCGGAGAGTTAGAGGCCAATACCGATATGTTGATGACGCCTGGTGACACCACACTCAACAATGGGAAAGACAAGGAAGGAAAGCCAAAAGTGCCGGTGGATGTGAAAGCATGGACCATTGATCAAACCTTCGGTAATCGTACAGTCACGTTTGTCGACACCCTGCAGCACCAATTTCAGAACGCAAATCTTTCGGAAGGAATCAACGGTCATTTCAGTCATTTGGGTAATCTTGGCTCACCGCGCATCAATCGCATCTTCTTGGAACGACAAGACAATGACGAGTTTATCTTCCTGCGGCCATTCGACCAATTCTACGTTCCAACCAACCAGTTTCGTTTCTATAACACAAAGTCACCTTACCTCAATGCGGTATACAACACCTGTGGTTCGAAGACCACTGGCGATGAACACATCAAGGTAATATACACTCAGAACGCAGGAAAGCGCATCAATATCGGCGGACTATTCGACTATATGTACGGCCAAGGCTACTACAATAGCCAGTCGACTTCGTATATGGGTGCAAATGCATGGGCATCGTATCTCGGCGACAAATACGATTTCCACTTCTATTACACCCACAACTACATGAAACTCACAGAAAATGGTGGTATCACCGATGAGAATTATATTACCCATCCCGAGAACATGCGCCGCAACTACGGTTCTGACGACATTCCCGTTTGGCTGTCGAGCACATGGTCGAAGCAAGAACATGATGTTATTCATTTTAACCATCATTACAATATCGGATACTATCGCACAGAAGGCGACTCAACCAATCTGAAGGAAGTATTCGTGCCAGTATCGAGTTTCTTCCACACCTTCTCACTTCGCTATCTGCGTCGTGGTTACATTGCCTACAGCACCCCTAACAATTACCACACATACGACTACTTCGTGGGCGACTCAACCAACGACCGCACAAAGAACTTCATCATGCGAAATACCGTGGGCGTGTCGCTTCGTGAAGGCTTCAACAAATATGCAGCAGCCGGCATCAATGCATATATCGCTTTCGAACACATGAGCTTCGAACAGCCTGATTCGTTGACGAGTACAATGGGAAGATTATCCCGCCTCATCAATAATAAGGTGTCTGAGAACAACATCGCAGTTGGTGGACAGCTGATTCGCACACAGGGTACGATGGTACATTACGATGTGAACGGGGAGTTCACCATCGTGGGCGAACGATTGGGAGATTTCTGTGTGACAGGACGTGGCGAACTCAATCTGCCAATCATGGGCGATACGGCGCAAGTAGTGGTGAACGCCCTTGTTCAAAACAAGAAACCGTCGTACTACATGCGGCATTATCATTCGCGTCATGCTTGGTGGAATTACGATTTCGACAAAGAATGGCGTATGCGTATTCAAGGACAGATTTCTTTTCCAAAGACGCGAACGAAATTGACCGTAGGGATGGAGAACATCAAGAACTACTGTTATTTCGAGAATACGGGAATAGCAACTGCAAACGGATTCAGTAACAACATCACACCCCGTCAGAGTTCGGGAAACGTGCAGGTCATCAGCGCCAATCTGTGTCAGAACTTCAAGTTCGGTATCCTGCACTTCGACAACGACATCACGTATCAGAAATCCACGAAGTCGGACTTGATTCCGCTGCCTACCCTTTCGCTCTACAGCAATCTGTTCATCGAATTCAAGATTGCCAAAGTGCTCAACTGTGAGTTGGGTGGCGACGTGAAGTTCTTCACAGAATACGAGGCACCCGACTATTCACCTGTCCTTAGTCAGTTCATGCTGCAGAATGCCAACAACAAGAAGAAGGTAGGCAACTATCCGCTCATCAGCATTTATGCCAACTTCGACCTGAAGCGCACTCGTTTTTATCTGCAGTACTATCACATCAATAAATCCGACGGTCGGTACTTCTGGTTACCTGGCTATCCGATGAATCCTGGCGGACTGCATTTCGGCATCAGTTGGAACTTCTACGATTAATCTTATCAAACCAAGCAATTAATACCTAAACAATATGAACAAAAGGGCAATCTTTCTTCTTGCGTTACTCTTCTCGCTCGTTGCTGTGGCGCAAAGTCAAAAGGTCAAAGTGGCCTGTGTAGGCAACAGCATCACATGGGGGCACGGCATCCAAGACCGTAGCAAAAATACCTATCCTGCTCAGTTGCAACAGTTGCTGGGTGACGGATTCGATGTCAGGAACTTCGGGAACAACGGTAAGTGTGCACAAGACGAAGCCGACGACCCATACACCAAGACACAGGAGTATGCAGATGCTTTGGCATTCCTACCCGATATTGTCATTATCAAACTCGGTACAAACGACTCAAAACCTCAAAACTGGAAGGATGCCAAGCGGTTTAAGCGCGGACTGGAGAAGATTGCCGTAAGTTTCAGCAAGCTCGCATCACATCCACGAATGATTATAGCGCTTCCTGCGACAGCATTCAGCCATGCATGGGCCATCAACGATAGTGTCATCTCAGCAGGCATCATTCCTGCCGTGAAGCAGATTGCAACAAGTCACAAGTGGCAGCTGGTAGATCTGCATACCACAACTTCTACGTTGTCGCGTCTGTTCCCCGATGGAATCCATCCCAATGAAGAAGGTGCCGGCATCATAGCAAAAACTATCCGCGATGCCATTCGCGAAGACACCAACCGTCCACAGGTGACGTTCTACACCGAATTGGGAAACATCGTGGTCGAACTTTTCAACGAGACACCACTTCATCGCGATAACTTCCTCCGTCAGGTAAAAGCGAAGACGTTCAACGGAGTATTGTGGCATCGGGTTATCAAGGGATTCATCATCCAGACTGGCGACCGTCTAAGTAAGAATGCCAAAATTGGACAGATGCTGGGCGAAGGTGACGAAAAGCCTTCTGATTGGATTCCTGCAGAGTTTCGCGCCCCACTCTATTTCCATCAACGTGGAATGCTGAATGCGGCTCGTGAGGGCGATGATACCAACCCAGAGAAGAAGAGTTCTTCGACACAATTCACCATCGTGACAGGTTCGGTGATGGACGATGCGAAACTCGACCGTGCTCAACAACGCATAGATGAATGGACGAATGGAACATTCAAGTTGACACCTGAGATGCGTGAGACCTATAAGACCGTCGGTGGTGCTGCTCATCTCGACGGCAGCTACACGGTCTTCGGACGTGTGGTCAGCGGCATGGATGTGGTGGAGAAAATCGAACGGGCAACAACCGACCAGCACGACCGCCCTATCCATGATTTCCGCATCACCAAAGCAAAGATAACGAAGAAGTAGCCCACAAGACCTATCAGCCTATGACACGCGAAGAAACCGTTCTCGACTTTCTCAACCAACACGATATTCCGTATTCCATCTATCATCATCCCGAGGGCAAGACCATCGCCGAGGCGAAACAATGGTGGAAGGACGACGGGTCGGTGCATTGCAAGAACCTGTTCTTCCGTAATCATAAGGGAAACAAGCATTATTTGGTGTGCTTCCATTGCGACCACGACTTGGACATTCACGACTTGGAACATCGGCTGAAGGAATCGTTGGTGTCGCAGGGATTACCATCATGCGGCAAGCTATCGTTCGCATCACCAGAACGGATGATGCGTTACTTAGGGTTGGAGCCTGGGAGTGTGTCACCCTTCGGTCTGATTAATGATACGGAACATCATGTGCATCTGTTCCTAGACGAGACCCTTCGCGATGCCTCGCTACTTTCATTCCATCCCAACGACTGCCGAGGCACTGTGGTTATCTCAAACGAAGACTTCCATCGGTATCTGGCGGCAGTAGGCAACATATATGAATACATCAAACTCTATTAAATAGTACTTCCTTCAATTTATAAATTTTACAATCTTTCAATTTATATGAACGCTACTTATCTCGCATATCTCATTTTTGCGGCAACGGTGACTGTCCTGTCGTTCGAAACACAAGACGTTTACTATGACGACTACCGAGAAGAGTTGAAACCTCGTCTGGTGGTGCTGACCGACATCGCACCAGCCGACGTAGAGCCTGACGACATGGAGTCTGCCATCCGCCTCATGGCTTATGCCGACATGTTTGAAATCGAGGCCATCATGACGACCGTTGGTTGGAACTGTGACCCCTATCCCGAAGAGTGGTCAAAGTATCTCGACCAAGTAGTTGAAGCATACGGTAAGGATGTTGACCGACTGAAGGCTCGCTCCAAGCAGAAGGGCTTCATGACCATCGAGGAAGAGTCGTGGCGTCAACCGATGGGCTACTGGCCAAGCGTAGAATATATCAGGAGCCGCATCCTGCCAGGCAGTCATCGAGGTGGCATCGGAGTGGTTGGTGAGGACAACGATTCACGAGGTAGCGACTTCCTCATCAGTCTGGCCCTTGAAGACGATCCGCGTCCTATTTGGGTGGCAGCATGGGGCGGCGGCAACACGCTGGCTCAAGCCATCTGGCGCATGCAGCAAAGATACTCAGACGAGGAGATGGAAACTTTCCTGCGCAAGTTCCGCATCTACACTATCACCGACCAGGACATGCAGTACAGCATGCGAATGAACCGCGCCTATAGTTCACATCAGTGGATGCGTCGTGAGTTCCAGGACTACCTGAAATTCATCTGGGACGAAAACACATGGCAGTTGCAATGCGAACTGGGTAAGCAGAACTGGGCAAAGCATCAGCAATACATACAGAACAAGAGTGCACTCGGCAGCATCTACCCGAACTACAAGTGGGGCGTGGAGGGCGACACACCTTCGTTCCTCTATGTCATGCCAAACGGCCTCAGCGACCCAAACGACCCACATCAGGCAGGCTGGGGAGGTTACCACACTTTCGGGCTGAGTCCTGATGAGCAGACCAACGCATGGACCAGTTGGGAACCGATGCAGAAGCGCATTACCGAGAGTTATAAGCAACGGTTCTATCCCGACGAGTTGAACGACTTCTGTGCTCGGATGCAATGGGCACAGGACGGCAAGGGCAATCACAATCCCGAAGTCTATATCAACGGCAAGCATTCGTCACGTCCTCTCGTACTGAAAGTAAAGGCAGGTAAGACACTTCGTCTCAGCGCTAAACAGACCAAAGATGCCGACAAAGACAAACTCACCTATCAATGGTGGCAACAGCCTGAAGCAGGCAGCGTCGGTACACAACTAACTATCGCAGGTGCAAAGACAGCGGTAGCAAAGATTGCCATTCCTGCCAACGCAACAGGTAAAATATTCCACATCGTTTGCGAAGTCCACGATGACGGACCATTCCATCTCGTAGGCTACCAACGAGTTATCATCAGGGTGATGTAAATCCTATTAGAATAACATAATAATGAGACAATCAGCACATGGTCACCCATGTGCTGATTGCTTCTTATCTTCCCCTTTGCGGGGGACAGGAGAGGGTCTTATTCCAAACGATTCGCATTATGCGTGAATTGCTGGAGTGCAGTCGAACACTTGTCAGAGTATACTCCAACAAGTGACAGAGTGCACTCGCACAAAATAGGAAAGACATCCTTTAGACGAATGGCCTTTTACCCGAATCAAGTAAGAATTGAGTAACGGACTTGCAGAAAAACAACGCCGTTGTTTTATCAAAAGAACGGCGTAGGAATGCCGAAACAACGGTGTTGTTTTAAAAAGCCAATCTTCCTATATAAAATGCTGATGGGGGATGTACAGAAAAATATAATGTTTAAGAAAAACTGCAAAAAAGAAAATGGGCTGGACACTCTCGCATCCAGCCCAGAACTTTGTTCAAATGTTGCTACTTCACAACAACCTTTCTTGATGTTCCGTTGCTGTAGCGGACTACGTATGTTCCACGATTGTTGAGCGAATGCTGCGGAACCTCCACACCGTTCAGGTTATAAACGGCCTTGATGGTCGGCTGCAGATTTTCCTTCTCCTGCAGTTCTACACCTTTGATGGCTGTCTCGATTGGATCGACGAGCATGATGCTGCGGAACTCATCTACATCAGCCTTGGTGATGCCTATCTTACCAATCCAGAAGTTCTCGAACTTATCGCGAAGGGTTGACCCGCTCTCTTTCTGTACGACTGCAATACGTTCCTGGATGGCACTCTTGTTGCGATTGCCTGCAGGTGCTGCGAACGAGGTGAACTCATAGTCGTGATAGAGTGAGTTGAGGTCCATACCCAGCAAGCCTTCAAGCAATACTGCCAGCAAACCGGTACGGTCGGCTCCGAAGACACAATGGAAGTGAACTCCCCTACCCTGACGGATATGCTTCATAAGGAAGTGGAACTCTTCCTTGAAACGATTCAGCGTTGCAGCCTCGCTGAGGTTGGCTGCCGTGTAGTCATTCGCTCCTGCGAAGTAGTATGTATCGCCCTTCACGAATCCATAACCCGACTTGTTGGTCTCACGGTCCTGATCATAGTCGTCACGCCAGCGGAGGTCGATTTCGGCACCGATACCTAATGCCATCAGCGACTTGAGGTCGTCGAATACCGGAGCATGGTAACCATTCACCTCACCGCCACGATAGAGCAATCCGTAGCGAATGGTCTTGCCGTCCTGTACGGTCCATCCGCCCAAATCACGAAGGTTGTAAACGCTTGGAGCATAGAGCATACGAACCGGACCCTCGACATTCAGCTCACCCTTCACAACGGCCTTTCCGGCTGACTCTACTGCGAAGTAGTACTTGTTGTCGGGGATGAGGTTTGTGAGGTAGCATATCGTAGCGGCATTGATAACAGCCACTTCCTTTGCATCCGACATATCGGCATTCAAGCTGTACTTCACCACAGCTCCCTCGGCTTTGCTCGCAGGAACAGGAATACCGATAGCATGCGGTAGGTCACGACGAGCCGGTACGATGGCGTTGTAGGTGCTTACAACTGATTCTGTCGACTGCGTGTACTTCTGGTTCACGAACATACGAACCTGATAGTTCTCGATATTGCCCGTGATGTTCATGTTGTTGAGATCCTGAATCTCCACAGTCGAGAAGAAGCTACCTGGACGCGTCGCCTTCTTGAATTCGGTCATGCGCCAGTTGAACATACCAGAATAGTACGGATAGATGGCACCGCCGTCCCAATTGATTTGGTAGGTGTCAGGCTTCTCTGGTTTCAGTACGGTCTGTCCTACGAACAGCGTGTCGGTCTGCTCGGCAAACTCTACATAGCAAGGGATGCCGGCACGAACATTCTCCACAGGGAAGAGGACAGCCTTGCGTGCGGTCGATGCATCGAGCGAACCGATTTCGTAAACGGCCTTAAACTTGCTACCAGGAATGTCGCAAGGTGCGGAGAATGGCAAGAGTGTGTTGGCAGCAAACGGTGTATTAGGCACAATCTTCACCTCGGCAGGTGTATCGTCGGTTACAGGAACACTTGTCTTCACAACGATTGGCTTACGTTCGCCGTAGTACAGACGGAAGTTGTCGAGGATGACCCAGTTGTTCTTCAGCGTCGTAGCGTCGAGGGTCACACCGATAGTTACATCGCCATCAGCTGTCACCGTAGCTTCAACGTAGTTCCAATAGCCGCCTGGAGTAAGTGACTCTGACACCTTATCTAATAATAATGGGAAGCCGCGTCCGTCAACCATTGCACCAACATCTTCCACTCTGGATACACAAGCAGAAGCAAGCGTGTTGCGTGCATCGTCGAAGATACTCTTGATGCGTTTCGATTCATTATTCAATGTCAGACTTAGCTTGCCCTCATACAGGCCGTGTTCGTAATCATAGAGCGCTTGCTTCCAAGCCTGAGCTTGATAGTAGCCCTGCACCTTCAGGATGTATTTACCGGCAGGCATACCCTTCAGCACCTGCATCATTTGAGCGCCATCGGTAATGTTCTGGCCTTGCAGTACACCGATGCTATTCTGCTTGAACGCTTTGTTCTCTATCTTCCATCCGTCAGCATTCTTGTCGAACGTCGGATTTGTGATGAGAGCCGTGAGGTCGAACTGCCCCGTCTCGGTCTCACCTGTCTTCAGCAGCGTGCGGAATGCAGCCATCATCGACTCTTTAGCAGCAGCAATGGCCTCGTCGCTTGCATTAGCATCATTGTAAACAGCTATCGTAGCGTTATAGGCATCATCAAAGGCAGCGTGGTCTTTAGCCTGAGCAGCAATCGCTTTACATGCATCAGCTTGAGCAATGAAGTCCTCCACAGTCTCAACGTCCTCAGTCTCTGTCTTTTCTTTCACCTCTGTGCTGATGTAAGTCAGACGGAAGTTGTCGAAGCCAGCATAAGTGATGCCCTGACTACCTGTTGCGGTCTCATTGCGGATTCCGACGGTAAGTTTACCTTCAGCACCAACCGATACCTCCAACTCATTGTCGTACATACCACGCTTGAAGGCATCAGCGAAAGCCGATGAGTTGTCAGGCAGATATACCGTCTTACCGCTAATCGTGTGACTACGCCATGTACCCGAACCTGCTGATGTGAGCCACTGGCTTGAGAGCTGTACGGGCTGTATTTCCTCATCGTTAGCATAGATATAGCAGAAGTTCTCCAGTTCCTTGCCTGATGACAGCAATGCATCAAGTTCATCGTTCACACATGGGCG
Organism: Bacteroidaceae bacterium; assembly: GCA_017615245.1. Classification (GTDB taxonomy): domain Bacteria; phylum Bacteroidota; class Bacteroidia; order Bacteroidales; family Bacteroidaceae; genus Colivivens. Next base: position 28,409 of record JAGAAL010000065.1, on the reverse strand, counting down.
GAAGAATGCCTGAACCTGCAACTTGTAGGTACCTGGTGTCAGACCAGTCAGCGTCTGGTAGATGTTGAATACTCCGTTGTAGCAGGTGTAAACAGGGTTACCTGTATCGGCAGCCTTCACTCCCACACTACCGCCTTCCGACTTCTCAACGGTCCATCCGTTCAGGCCGTCGTTCAGGTTCGGATTCTGCAGTTTGTCTGTAATGTCGCAACTACCCACAAACGTAAGGCGGAAATTGTCAAAGCCTGCATAGGATGCCCCGTTGCTTGTGTCTTCGTTCTTAATACCAAATGTCAGCTTACCATCTTCCTTCACGATGGTATACACCTCGTTCTCGTAAAGACCTGCTGTGAAAGCAATGGAAAATGCATCCGAGTTGTTCGGAACAAAGACAGCCGTACCATTGAGACTGAACTCACTCCAAGTGCCGCTACTTGGCTTCGGTGACATATAATCGTCAACAATGAGCTTCACAGCCTTCTCCGACCCGTTAGCATAGAGATAAGTCTTGTTGACGACCTCTTCGTTTGCTTGTACAGCGTTCCATGTGGCTGTATTATCGGTAGGACGTGTGAAAGCTTGAGCTTGAACAAGATAGATGCCCGGCTCCAGTCCTTCGATAGTCTGATAGATGTCGAAGCCTCCACCATAGCTGGTGATGACATAGTTGCTTGCAGCACCCTTCTTAGCACCGTTACCGAAGTCGCCTTGCCATCCGTCCTTACCATCGTTGAACTGTGCGTTCTTGATAAGACCTGTCTTATCCTTGCTATTTGCTATATCCGCCTTTACAGCAGCATCGAGAGCAGCCTCAACTGCGGCCACCTCTGTCGCTCCATCGCCCTCAATCGTCTTTGCATCGTATGCAGCCTTAATATCTTTCACAGCAGCAGTATATGTTGCCTTCGACTCTGCCGAGAGGGTCGTAGCTTCAGCCTTGTCGAACGCAGCTTTTACCCTTGCATAAGCAGTTACACTTGCTATTGCATCAGCTATAGCATTCACCGCAGCCGTGTAATTGTCCTTTGATTTGTTTGCCTTAAGTGCAGCCACTGCCGCATTCATGTTTTCCTCTACTGTTGCGTTCATAGCCCCAGTCGGGATAGTACTTAACAATGCAGTAACCATCTCGTCCGTAATGTCAGAGATAGGGCCATTATAGTATAAGCGGAAGTTGTCGAAGCCTGTGTATGTGTCCCCTTTAGAACTTGTTGCCTCAGTATTCTTTATACCAATCTTCAGCTTACCATCTTCACCTACGACAACATCTAGTTCATTATCGTACATGCCACGTTTGAATGCATCAGCAAATGCATCCGATGCGTTTGGGAGGTATATGGTCTGGCCATTCAAAGTATGGCTCGACCATGATCCAGAACCGCTTGACGTCAGCCATTCACTAGTAAGTGCAACTGCATGTACCTCAACATCGTTTGCATAGATAACACAATAGTTTTCCTGTTCCTCGCCTGCTGCAACCATCTCGACAGAACTTGCATTGCTTGTCGGCCGCGAGAACGCCTGCACCTTCAGCGTGTAAGAACCTGCAGGTAAGTCTTCGAGAATCTGATAGAATTCGAACACTCCTTTATAACATGTGTACACAGGATTGCCCGTACTAGCAGCTTTTACGCCAAGACTCTGTCCGCTTGCCGTCACCTGAGTCCAGCCGTTCAGTCCATCGTCCAGATTAGGATTGGTGATTTTACTCGTGAGGTCCGTACCCTCATCCTGTTGCAGAAACACACTCGTTGTAGCCCAGCTGGCAAGCAGTACAGCCACAAACGCCATGATTGCTAAATAGATTTTTCTCATTTCCTGTAAGTATTAAGTGTCATTAGTTAATTGATATCATTTTCACCGCAAAGATACGAACTAATTCGGATATGACAAAACAAAACGGCAAAAAAAAACTATAGGGGACAAAAAACGCTCCCCATGATGAGGAGCGTGACGTTGTGAGTTTATTTCTTTTTTTTCTTGTCAGGTTCAGTGCTTGTCTGTTTCTCCGCTTTTTCGTAACGTTTGTTGAGGGCAATCACCACCTCGTTGGTCACGTCGTATTGAGGAGCACCGTAGAGGACATTGTCGATGTCGCTACTGGTACAGAGCACATAGTCGTAGCCCTTCTCCTTGGCATAAGTGGCTGCAAAGACCTTGATAGTGTCGATGAGGGCCTTACGCTCTTTCTGATAGTCCTCTTGCAGGGAGTTGGAAAGACGTGCCTGAAGGCCGTCGATGTCCTGCTGGAGCTTTGCCAGACGAGCCTGCTCGTTCTCGTACTGCTGCTGGGTGATAGAGTTCGACTGCACCTTGCGCTGGAATTCCTGTACTTGTGCTGAGAAGTTACGTCCTTTCTCGTTGATTGTAGCCTCGGCATTGGCTTGCTTCTTCTGGAAGATGCTGTCCAGGTCCTTGAAGTACTTATACTGGTTTGTCAGTGAATCTAACAACACGTATGCTATTCGGAGCGATGGCTGAGTTTCCTCAGCTGGGGTTTCAGTCTCTGTGGTTGTAGGTGCCGGCTGTTGGCATGAAGTCATCAATGCTGCAATCGCAAACATTGCCAGACTTCCGATCATCATTCTTTTCATTGTTATCTAATTTAAAATTCTTTAATTGCTCTTTTGTTCTCCATTCTCGCCATTCGGTCCTGGCTTTGTGCACATCCGATGCCTCGCTTTCTCATCGCCTTGCTTGACGATACATGAGTCTTCGGAAATTCCCCTTTGCGTTTAAATATGATGTTTACGCATAAAAAAACGATGCAAATCGCAAGAATTATGGCCGAAAACAGGAATACTTTCATTATAATTTACTAATTTTGTGTGCAAATATACGAATTAATCACGAATTAGTTTGTTGTTTTGCCACTAAAACGAGCCGAATTACTAAAAAATAACGTTTATTCACATACAAATCATCTGTAATACAACAAAAACAATGGAACTGAAACCTAAAGCAGTATTTGAATACTTTGCAGAAATCAACAAGGTGCCTCGGCCTTCGAAACACGAGGAGAAAATGATTGCGTACCTGAAGGGATTTGCCGAGAAGAACGGCCTTGCGTTCAAGACCGACGAGGTCGGCAACGTGCTGATTGCCAAAGCTGCCACGGCGGGGATGGAAGACCGTCCGACTGTCGTGCTTCAGGGGCACATGGACATGGTGTGCGAGAAGCGGAGCGACCGTGTGATTGACTTCGAGAACGATCCCATCGAGACCTTCATCGAAGGCGAATGGATGCGTGCCAAAGGCACGACGCTCGGGGCTGACGACGGCATCGGCGTGGCTCTTGCCATGGCCATCCTGACGGATGAGAGCATCAAGCACGGACCTATCGAGTGCCTGTTCACCCGCGACGAGGAGACCGGACTGACGGGCGCATTCGCCATTGAGCCTAGTTTCATGACCGGAAAATATCTCATCAACCTCGACAGCGAGGATGAGGGCGAAATCTTCATCGGTTGTGCAGGCGGCGTGAATACCGACATCGAGTTCGAGTACTACGCTGAGACGATGCCTGAGGGCTATGTGGCTATGAAGGTTGTCGTGGACAAGCTGACAGGCGGACATTCGGGCGACGACATCAACAAGAACCGTGCCAATGCCAATAAGATCCTGGCACGGTTCCTCTACGACATCGGCGGCAAGTACGACGTGAAGCTGTGCAGCATCGACGGAGGCAACCTCCACAATGCTATCCCTCGCCATGCCGAGGCAGTGATTGCGGTGCCCGACGACCAGAAGCACGAGGTGCGCAGCGACTTCAACATCTTCGCTGCTGCCATTCAGGATGAGTACCACACGACCGAGCCGAACGCTGAGTTCGTGATGGAGAGTGTCGAACTGCCTGAGACGACCATTGACGACATCACTGCCAACAACCTTATTGCTGCGCTCAATGCCGTTCACAATGGCGTGTACGAATGGAGTCAGGACATCCCTCAGTTCGTCGAGACGTCATCGAACCTGGCGAGCGTGAAGATGCCTGAGGAGGGTAAAATCAAGATCGTGGCAAGCCAGCGAAGCAGTACAAAGAGTCAGCTCGATGCCGTTTGCAACGTGGTGGCTTCGGCGTTCAATCTGGCTGGTGCCGACGTGCTCATCAACGAGGGCTACCCTGGCTGGAAGCCCAATCCCGACAGCGAGTTGCTGAAGATTACGGTCGAGAAGTACAAGGAACTGTTCGGCAAGGAACCGAAGGTGCGTGCCATCCACGCCGGACTGGAGTGCGGCCTCTTCTCCGAGAAGTATCCGGGCCTCGACATGGTGAGCTTTGGTCCTACCCTGCGCGGTGTGCACTCGCCCGACGAGAAGCTACTCATTCCTACGGTGGAGATGGTGTGGCGTCATCTGGTGGCAATCATTGAAAGTATTTAAGGCCACGGCCCCAAAGCCTCTCCCTAACCCTCCCCTCAAGGGAGGGAACTGGAATATGAGTACAATAAACTTTAAACTATCAACTATTAACTTTATGCTTGCTCTCGTGCTGATCAGTACGGGAGCAACTGCTCAAACTGTGCGGCGGCAGACCAACATCAGCAGGATGGGGATTCCGCCGGGGAACTACAGTGGCATCACGCGGTTGGAGAACAACATGTACGCGGTGGTGAGCGACAAGGATTCGACCGACGGATTCTACGTCTTCTACATCTACCCGAACCAGACGAGGGACAAGATTCTCAGCGTCGAATCGTACAGGATTAATGGCGGCAGTCGGACAGTTCCCAGTCTCGACATGGAGGGCATTTGCTTCGTTCCGAACGATATCAGCGGCACGGTGTTCATATCGAACGAGGCCGACCAGCGCATCCGTGAGTTCGGCATGGATGGCAAGCCGACTGGCAGGGAACTCCGTGTGCCCGGCATGTTCGGTACGGACAGCATCGTGCGCAACCGAGGCTTCGAGGCCCTTACGTATAACCACGCGACCCGCAAATTCTGGACGGCAAACGAGTCGGCACTGAAGCGCGACGAGGCCAGCGACCCGCTCAAAGTTCATCTCCAGCGGTTCGGCGACGACCTCCAGCCCGACGAGCATTACATCTATCGTCTCGACCCTCCCCGCAAGGCGCGGAAGGCCAGCACCAAGTTCTACGCCCACGGCGTGCCCGCCCTCATCGCCATGGACGACGGCAGCATCATCGTCATGGAGCGCAGCTTGTACAGTCCGCGGAAAATCATCGGCTCTTACGTCGAAATCAAGCTCTATCGCGTCAGTCGTGAGGCTCTCGAAGCAGCAGAGAAGGATATGAACCTCCCCGTAACGAAGGAACTCGTGACCAGCTTCCGCACGCACATCCGCATCGGCCAAGTCAACTACGCCAACTACGAAGGGATGTGCCTCGGCCCCAAGCTCAGCGATGGGCGTCAGACCATTCTGCTCATCAACGACTCCCAGAACCGTCAAGGCAACCGTCTTATCCGACTGAAAGACTACCTCAAGCTTATCATCCTCCCATAACACAGAAACAGGACATCCGCCGACCCAGTCAGCGGATGTCTGTTATTTAATCGTGTACCTGTCCTCGTCGCCGGGCTGCCTCATGGCGGCACGACGAGGGCCGGGCGAGACGTGTTTGATACGTTTATACATGCGACAGAAGTTCGACGCGTTGATGCCGCCATAGTTGCGGGCGATGTAATCGATGCTCAGGCTCGTGTAGCGCATCAGTTGCTCGGCCACTTGGATGACGTAGAGGTTCTGGAACTCAACTACGTTATAACCGGTGAGCACAGTGACAAGGGCAGCCAACTGAGCCGTGGTAATGCCTTCGGCAGTGCAGAAGGTTGGACGATAGAAGCCGCCCGACATGAGGAACTGCAGGTAGCGGTCCATCACATGGATGCCCGAAGGCGTGAGGTTGCGCTCGAGGGGGGTGTAATACTTGCGACCTTCGTCGTCGTAGTGTCGCTGGCCGGTGAACGGCGAGATATAAAGCTGTTCGAGGGTGAATTGGGGCTTGTGAGTCATAAGCGAAACGATGTTTGAGGGTTTGACGCTGCAAAGATAAGGAAAAGAATTGACATCGACAAGAAAAATAGGCAAAAAAGGGAAACTTTTTTGCACAAACGGCTGACGGAGGTATATAAAGTTGCATTAGAATGCACCTCCGTGATACGGAGGAACAAACTCATGGAATGAGTTTTCACCTCGCTGAAACGGAGGAACAAACTCACAAAATGAGTTTATACCTCGATGAAGCGTAGGTACAAACTCACAAATCATGATTATACGAAGCAGGGGTGGATGGTGCAATTGTGCAAACAACAAATGCACGAAACGTGGATGGATGGTATAATTGTGGAAAACACAATTGCGCAAGTGACGTATGGACACAAAAATGGCCGAGCCTGATTATGGCGGCAGTAGGCTCGGCCGGTAGTGACGACGTAGTGAAACGGACGGATCTACGTCATCGGATTATTATGCGTATTCCTGCCAACTCTTAATCTGGAGGTCGGCGAGGCTCTTCTCCGTGAACGCTTCGATGAACGCCTTGGCGAGACGCGCGTTGGTCATCAACGGAATGTTGTGGTCGATGGCGGCACGACGTATCTTGTAGCCATTGGTCAGCTCGCGCTTCGTCTGATTCTTCGGAACGTTGACAATGAGGTCGAACTTGTGCTGGGCAATCAAGTCGAGCACGTTCTCACCCTCCTCGTCAGGCCATGCAACAGCAGTCGTAGGCACTCCGTTCTCGTTCAGATACTTGGCGGTTCCGTGTGTGCCGTAGATGTCGTAGCCCTTGGCGTTGAGCATCTTGCACGCATCGAGCAGGTCCATCTTGCCACGCGCACCACCCGATGAAATCAGGATAGCCTTCTTCGGCAAGCGGTAGCCGGTGGCGATGAGCGCATTCAGGAGCGCCTCGTTCATGTCGTCGCCGAGACAACCTACTTCACCGGTCGAGCTCATATCGACGCCAAGCACTGGATCGGCATTCTGGAGACGGGCGAAGGAGAACTGAGAGGCTTTCACGCCGATGCGGTCGATGTCGAACTCGCTCTTGTCGGGCTTCGTGTAAGGAGCATCGAGCATGATGCGCGTGGCAGTCTCGATGAGGTTGTGCTTGAGAATCTTCGATACGAACGGGAACGAACGTGAGGCACGCAAGTTACACTCGATGACCTTGACGGTCTGTCCCTTGGCCAGATACTGGATGTTGAACGGTCCGGAGATGTTCAGTTCCTTGGCAATCTGACGGCTGATCTTCTTGAGCTGACGGATGGTCGAGTAGTAGATCTGCTGTGCCGGGAAGACGAGGGTTGCGTCGCCCGAGTGAACACCTGCGAACTCGATGTGCTCGCTGATGGCATACTCTACAATCTCACCCTGCTGAGCTACGGCGTCGAACTCAATCTCCTTCGTATCCTGCATGAACTGGCTGACAACCACAGGATAGTCCTTGCTGACCTCGGTGGCCATGTTGAGGAAGCGGTCGAGCTCCTCGTCACTGTAGCAGACGTTCATGGCAGCGCCAGAGAGGACGTACGACGGACGGACAAGGACTGGATAGCCTACTTCCTTGATGAACTCCTTGATGTCCTCGTGGCTGGTGAGGGCGCGCCAAGCAGGTTGGTCGATGCCGAGCTTGTCGAGCATAGCCGAGAACTTGTCGCGGTTCTCTGCACGGTCGATGTTCACTGGCGAGGTTCCGAGGATTGGCACGTCCTGACGATAGAGCTTCATAGCGAGGTTGTTAGGAATCTGTCCGCCCACGCTGACGATGACACCGCGAGGCTGTTCGAGGTCGATGACATCGAGCACGCGCTCAAACGACAGCTCGTCGAAGTAGAGGCGGTCGCACATGTCGTAGTCGGTCGACACGGTCTCGGGATTGTAGTTGATCATGATACTCTTGTAACCGAGCTTGCGGGCTGTGTTGATGGCATTGACCGAACACCAGTCAAATTCCACGCTCGAGCCGATGCGGTAAGCACCCGATCCGAGCACGACAACGGACTTCTCGTTGTGGTAGTAATTGACGTCGTAGCCCTGAGTGCAGTAGGTCATATAGAGATAATTGGTCAGTTCGGGATGTTCGCCGCCAACGGTTTCGATGCGCTTCACGGCAGGAAGCACGCCCATCTCCTTGCGGAACTTGCGCACCTCGAGATTTGCCTGCTCCATGTTGCCCTGGGGCTTGAGCACGAAGCGTGCAATCTGGAAGTCGCTGAATCCGCACGATTTCACCTCACGCATAAATTCTTCGCTGATCTCGCTTAGGGAGTTCAGTTTCTGCAACTCATGCTTCAAGTCCACGATGTGCTTCAGTCGACTGATGAACCAAGCATCGATCTTCGTCAGGTCCTCAATCTTCTCCACGCTGTAGCCATCCTCCAAGGCCTGTGCGATGGCAAAGATGCGCAGGTCGGTCGGGTTCGCCAGCTCCTCGTCGAGGTTTTCGAACCTTACGTGGTCATTGCCCACAAAGCCGTGCATGCCCTGCCCTATCATACGCAAGCCCTTCTGAATCATCTCCTCGAACGTACGACCGATGGACATGATTTCGCCCACCGACTTCATCGACGAACCAATCTGACGGCTCACGCCCGTGAACTTCGTGAGGTCCCAGCGCGGAATCTTGCAGATCATGTAGTCGAGCGATGGAGCGACGTATGCAGAGTTTGGAGTTCCCATCTCGCCAATCTGGTCGAGTGTGTATCCGAGCGCAATCTTCGCTGCCACGAAAGCCAATGGATAACCCGTTGCCTTCGAAGCGAGGGCCGATGAACGGCTCAGACGAGCATTGATCTCGATGACGCGGTAGTCGTTGGTCTCTGCATTGAACGCAAACTGAATGTTGCACTCGCCGACGATGTTCAGATGACGTACCGTCTTGATGGTCAGATCCTGTAACAGCTTCACCTGCTCATCAGTCAATGAGCAAGTAGGAGCCACAACGATGGATTCGCCGGTGTGGATGCCGAGCGGGTCGAAGTTCTCCATCGAAGCCACCGTGAAGCAATGGTCGTTCTTGTCGCGGATGGTTTCAAACTCGATTTCCTTCCATCCCTTCAGCGATTCCTCCACCAGAATCTGAGGGGCGAACGTGAAAGCACTCTCGGCGATAGCCTTGAACGTCTCCTCGTCAGGACAGATACCGCTGCCGAGACCGCCAAGCGCATAGGCCGAACGGATCATGATTGGGAAACCTATCTCGTGAGCAGCCTTCAAGGCATCCTCCATGTTCTCAACGGCATGGCTCACCGGAGTCTTGATGGCAATCTTGTCAAGCTCCTTCACGAAGCGGTCACGGTCTTCTGTGTTCATGATAGCCTCGACCGAAGTGCCAAGCACCTGCACGCCGTACTCTTTCAGCGTACCGTTGGTGAAGAGTTCGGTTCCACAGTTCAATGCCGTCTGTCCGCCGAAGGCCAACAAGATGCCGTCGGGACGTTCCTTCTTGATAATTTCAGTTACAAAAAAAGGTGTCACTGGGAGGAAATAGACCTTGTCAGCAATACCTTCACTTGTCTGGATAGTAGCGATGTTTGGGTTAACCAAAACTGAACTGATGCCCTCTTCCCGTAAAGCCTTGAGAGCCTGAGAGCCTGAATAATCGAATTCGCCAGCCTGACCAATCTTCAACGCGCCAGAGCCGAGAACCAGAACTTTCTTGAGTTGCTTGTCCATAAGAATAATGTAAATTTATCTGTGTTATGTTCCTTCGTGATAAGTGGTCGACGAGCATAAAAAAAGCCCGAAAACCAAATCACTGTCCTTTAGTTTTCGGGCTGCAAAGTTAAGAATTTTCTCGCAGTCCCACAAATTTTATGCACATTAATTTGAAATATGCAGAAAAAATGCGAAAAAAAGTCGGGGATTGTTTTCGCAACCCCCGATTATCTTACTTCTTCACTACGATAACAAATCCGCCACGAGGCTGACACTTCTGCACCGTCTCGACGGAATTGCTGCGAGTGATGTTCCATGGGCTGTTCTTATCGCCGCTATCCTGGAACTGGGTAACATGCTTACCAAGACCCTTCAAACGTTTCGTGCTGAACGTAAGGGTCTGCTCCTGATCGGTTCCATTGATGCCAGCGATATACCATGTCGTGCCGCTCTTGCGGGCGATGATGGCACTCTCGGCTGGATAGCCACCAAGGAAAACGGTCTCATCCCATGCAGCAGGCAACTCACCCAGATAGTTCTGCACTTCCTTTGGTTGAGCGAGGAAACTCTCCGGACGGTCAGCCAAATGTTGCAAACCGCTCTCGTAGAGCGCAGTGAGCGCCAGCTCATGAGCATGAGAGGTGATATGCGGATGTTGTGAGTCACTGAAAGCACATGGTGTATAGTCCATCGAACCGACTACATTACGGGTATATGGCAAAGTAGCGTTATGGGCCGCAGCGCGATTGGTGAACGTCGGTACATTGTTATACCATTCGGCACCATAGACACCCTCCGTACTCAAGAGATTGGGATAGGTACGCATCCATCCGCGTGGGAAAGTCGCTCCGTGGAAATTCACTAGCAAATGATGCTTGGCTGCACTCTCCATCAAGTCGATGCAATAAGACATGTTCATATTGTTGTCACCGCTGAAGAAGTCTATCTTCACGCCTGCCACGCCAATACTCTCACACCAAGCAAATTCTTTTTCGCGATCTTCAGGCTTGTTTAGACGATACTTCGGACCTGGAGCACCATTCACCCATCCTACTGATGAGTTGTACCAAATCATCGGCTTTACGCCCTTCTCCTTCGCGTAGTTTACGGCGTCCACAACACTCTTCCCGTCTTTCATCTCGTCCCACTCAGCATCAATCAGCACGTATGGGAGTCCCAACGTTGCCGCTAAGTCAACGTATTTCTTGATGATATTCAGGTCGTTTGAACCATGATTATATGCCCAGTAAACCCAAGAAACTACGCCTGGATGGATCCAGCTCGTGTCCTGCAGTTTGCATGGAGTGCTGAGGTCAGTCACCAACGTCGATTCCACCACATCGCTCAATTGACCTATCATCATCACCTTCCACGAACTCTGCTTAGCAAACTGCTCATTTTGGTCGTGACGGATGTTAAACTCTGTCTTGCCGTCCACGCTATAGAACGACGATGCTGCCTGATCAGCATGAATGTCAGCCTCGGTCAGCAATCCGAATACGTTGTTTGGGAACTCAAACAAAGCAGGATAAGCCAGACGGTCACCAGCTTTGAACGAGCGGTTCTTCGGGTAGAATTCCTCTGCTCCGTCCGTCCAACGCATCATCCATGTATTAATATAATAAGGTATAGTGATTGGCACGTCCGTCTCAGCTTTGTCGCCCATACTCTCGCGACCGACCTTACGGAAAGCCACTCCGTTATTATAGACACGGACGAAGAGTACTCCCCCACTATGAAGCGAGTAAACCGACTCCTTGCCCTTGTTCACACAATGTAGGCGTTTGCCTGATATCATCATATAATCGTCCTTGATGCTACGGGTATCACCTCCATTTATACCATCGAACTTTGCCGTATAGATTTCCTGCCACTTCCCGTTCAGCCTATAGCTGACAGTAATGTGATCGTTGAATTTCTCAGCCTTAAGACGCCCATTGGGAGACGTCTGAGCAGACATACTGATACCACATGCGGCACAGATAATTGCTAATACTATTCGTTTCATGAGTTGTTTATTTAATTGTTTTATCGTTTTCGACGACAAAGATACGAAGATAATCGGAGCGGACAAAGAAAATGCAGGAAAACTTTCGTTAATTCCTGCATTCCTTTAGTTTTATGTTAGAAGTTGACTTTCACTCCACCCATAAATGTTGCGCGAGGCATTGGGTAGCCAAGATTGATTTCATACTCCTGTGCCAACAGGTTCTCTCCTCTGGCCCAGAGGTTCAGGTTGTCAGTCAACTGATAGCTCAGCGAGAGGTTGAGCAGACAGAAATTCTCTTTGGTCTCTGTTGCACCCACTGACGTGTACAATCCTGCCACATATTGCAGACCAGCATTAGCGGTCCATCTATCCTGACGATAATTAGCGCCAATGAATCCTTTGTACTCTGGTGCAGCCACGAGTGGATTGTGCATATGGAGGTAACTGTGGTTGGTATTGAGCGCAAGATGATCAGACACCACATACGAAGCTTCGAGTTCGACACCACGATGCAGGAAGTCGCCCGAATTAACGTTCTTCATAGCAATGGTCTGGATGATGTTCTTTCCGTCGTTAAGGAAGAAGCTGATGCCATATTTCAGACGTCCGTCCAAGAGACGCTGCTTCCATGATAGTTCATAGGTCGTCATACGCTCAGCATTGAGTGAGTCATTGGCTGGCTTGTAGAGAAACATTTCCTTCGGAGTTGGGTTGCGGAAACCTTTGCTGACTGCCAATTTCACTTCACCATTGTTAACGGGGCGAACCACGATACCTGCGGCAGGAACCCATTCACCACCTGCTTGTGAGTGATGGTCGTAGCGAATACCTGCATCAAGGGTAAGAATGTCGGCGATGTCCTGACGGATATCGATGTAACCAGCCACCTCGTTCTCATGCGAATGACAACTCTGCATCAATCGCTGAGGTGTGGTTACCACCTGATTGGTAGCTCTATCTGTGTAATATGCATGTCCGTAGATATGCTGATAATCGAATCCGAATGTCGTGGTATTACCCTCGAAAGGTGAGACGTTCTGATAGATTGAGACACCTGCAACCGCATCCTTCGACCGGAAAAGATCGGTCTGTGGCGTACCACCTACATTATAGCCATCGTTGATTTTGTGACGACCGAAGTTGTCGTAGATGTGAATAGCACCCGATGTCCCATCGAAGTGGTTACTGAGTACCAGACTTGCTGCCCCGCGTGTAATCCACTGATCGTTCTCGAGCTTGGGTTGCGTCACAGAACCAGGATTGGAAGCGTTGAAATGCGTAAGATTGAGGTCAGCGTAGATATCGAAGTTATCGTTAATATCATAGCCGAGTTTCACGTATCCGCCATACTGTTCAAAGCCCATATCACGTCGATGATTGTCGCTTCGTCCATATTGCGCAGCTACGGTGCTATTGAACTTACCACTGCGTACCTGATTGCAGGCTTCGGCCTGAACGGTTCCATAGCTGCCAGCTCCGAGGATAACATCGGTGTTAACGCCGTCGACATAGTTTTTACGGGTGATGAGATTGATGACTCCGCCCATCGCATTAGAACCATAAAGGAGCGAAGCAGGACTGCGGACGACCTCAACCCGCTCTACAGCCATCGTCTGATAGCTATCGGCAATGCTATGACCGAAGATGCCTTGATATTGAGGGTGTCCGTCAATGAGCACCATGACCTGTCCCGTTCCTGATGACAGGCCGCGCATCATCATTCCACCAGCTGAACCTGTACTGACACCATAACCCATCATGCCACGACTGGTTATCATCAATCCAGGCACCTGTTCCATAAGCGTTGGCAATACAGACATACGGTTTTCCTTCGTCAGCATGCCGCGTGTAAGAGTAGTTACCGTCATCGGGATGTGTCGCGCATCGACCGACCCACGAGCTCCCGTGACTACGATTTCGTTCAGTTTTCCTCCATAGATTGAGTCCGTGGGCCCGGCATGGAGATCCGCCACCCACATGGTTACGACCGCAAGGGCTGCAACCAGAGTTACATTTCTGTTCATAACAAAAATAAATTAAAGTATATAAAAAGAAGGAAGAGCTGGAGTCACATCCCCCAGCTCTTAGGTTTAGATTTATTTACTTCTTAAAATACTTGTTGAAGAGTCCCTGGAATCCTGCTCCATGACGTGCTTCGTCTTTCGCCATTTCATGAACGGTGTCGTGAATAGCGTCAAGATTGAGTTTCTTTGCCACCTTAGCAATTTCGAGTTTACCTTCGCATGCACCAGCCTCAGCCATCATACGTTTCTCAAGATTAGTCTTGGTGTCCCAGCATATCTCGCCGAGCAGTTCGCAGAACTTAGCTGCATGTTCTGCCTCCTCAAATGCATAGCGCTTGAATGCCTCTGCAACATCTGGGTAGCCTTCGCGGTCGGCCTGACGGCTCATAGCGAGATACATACCAACTTCTGAGCATTCGCCTGTAAAATGATCCTTCAATCCTTGGAGGACAAACTTGCCTTCGTCTGTATCAGGGATGGCCTTTGCTACGCCTAACTCGTGCTGGCAAGCGAACTGAATGCCTTCAGTCTCTACCATTTCTTTAAACTTACTTCCCGGAACTTTACATTGTGGACATCTCTCGGGTGGAGTGTCGCCTTCGTGAACATAGCCGCATACTGGGCAAATCCATTTCTTAGCCATAATTTTTCTTCGTTTGATTGTTAATAATAGATATTTCCTAAAATCGCTGCAAAGATACGATAAATTATTTCATCTACCAAATAAATAGTGAATTATTTTTCATCGTCGATTAAAATATATTGGTCGAGAACCCTGGCAGACCAGTCTTTGTAAAGGTCGATGAGGTGCTGGGGTTGGGTACCGAACCAACTGTAACCAGTTCGACGTTCGTATTCTATCTCCTCAATATGTTTACGGGGAATTCCATCTCGTCCACAAAATAGCGGCTCACCATTAACAAGATCGTAAAACCGTGCCCATAGTGCCGGAGCACCTGGTTTATCAATAAGACGGATGTCCGGCTGACCTTGGTCGTTTGTGAAACGTTCGATAGCTTTTCCCTCAATCTTATGGTTTTCAAGCCAACGAATAGCTCCATCAATGGCAAGGATAAGTCGCTCGTCAGGATTGGGCAGGGAAAGCAGCAGGTCAATAATGGTGACAGTCTCACCTGCACCGCAGTAAGATGGAAGTTCGTAAGCTCGGGCTTGGGCGGGCTTTAGTGTGTACTCGTCATGTTGTTGACACCATACAGTAGGTTGCCCGTCGACCATGATTTGGCAATTGAGGATGCACTCCACACCTCGATCGTATGCTTTTTTGCAAATCTCACGCTGTTCGGGTTTGAGCCAAAGCATATCATAAGGTTCTACGTTGCGCGAGATGTCGAGAAGAAACTTCATAACGTTGACCATAGCATCATCGTTGAAGGTGATATGGCTGGAATAATGGTCGGGGCCTCGGGCGGGATAAAATTGCGGCCATCCTCCATTCGGATACTGCATCCTAAGCAAATATTCGAGACCATTAAGGAAAGCTATACGGTACTCGACGAGGTTCGTGTAATAGTACATCTTGGCGAGGAACTCCATCTCATGATACGTTGCACCGTTGTCGATGGTTCCGCCTATACCTGTCTCTATGCATTGGCTGATATAGACACTATCAGGGTTCAAGCCCCAGTCCTGATTCTTCACCCAACCACCTGTGGGGAGCTGGTACTTCACGATGCTGTCGGCTATTGCTTTGGCCTGCTTCGACACAAACCACTCATACTTAGTCTGGCGTCGGGCTTGGTTCCACGACATAGGAACGAAAGCGACCGTGTCGACTGGTATCTGAGCCGACAAGGTCGTGCATATCACGAAAAGGAGAAGAACTATTGACTTTCTCATCTTTCGTTATGTCGTTATTACGGGATTTCGCCTAAAGGATGGTCTTGACTGCTTCCAGCATTCCGAGTTGCTGAATCTTATCGAGGTCGGCCTTAACAAGGGCTGTAAGGCCAGGGATAGCATTGAGGTTCTCGTGCCAGATATTCTCGGCTGCGAGCACTCCTTCTGCCACTTTCTGTGTATCGCCTGTAGCCCAAAGGTCTTTCAACAGTTGCATAATCTCGGGAGCATCGTTCGGAATGATTTCGGCACCATCAGCTCGTTTACCACCTTTGTAATATGTGATAATGGCGGCAAGTCCGAATACCAGGCCCTGCGGCAGTTCGCCCTTGCGTTCGAGATAGGTCTTGAGACCAGGCAGGTCGCGCGTTTCATATTTAGGGAACGAATTGAGCATGATGCTCGTTACCTGATGGTCGACATACGGATTGTTAAAGCGTTCAAGTACGTCAGCAGCAAATTGCTGCAGTTCATCCATCGGAAGATTGAGCGTCTGCATCAACTCGTCAAACTGCACTTTGTGGATATATTTACCAACCACAGGGTCGTTACAAGCATCGCGAACGATATTAATACCGCTAAGGAACGCTACCGGGCTGAGCACAGTATGCGGACCATTCAGCAACGTCACTTTCCGCTCGTGATATGGTTTCTCGCTCTCTGCAATTAGCACGTGCAATCCAGCTTTCTCTGCAGGGAACTCTGCCTTGAGCTGTTCAATCGACATATTCTCAGGTTTCTCGATGACCCATAGATGGAATGCCTCACCTTGCACTACGAGATTATCCTCATAGCATATCTTTTCCTGAATTTCCTTGATGTCCTTCTTCGGGAAACCTGGTACAATCCGGTCAACCAACGTCGCACATACATAGCAATCGTCGGTGAACCATGCTTTGAAACCTTCGTAATCAGTTCCGAAATCCTGTTTCCATAGTTCGATGTACTGATAGATACATTCTTTCAAGTGGTGGCCATTAAGGAAGATAAGTTCGCAGGGCATGATGATGAGACCCTTGTCCTTTGCACCATTGAAAGTCTTATAGCGACGATAGAGTAACTGGGTTAGTTTGCCGGGATAGGAGGATGCCGGTGCATCTGTAAGTTTACATGCAGGATCGAAGGCGATTCCTGCCTCGGTAGTGTTCGAGATGACAAACCTTATCTCTGGCTGGTCTGCCAACGCCATGAATGCCTGGTTCTGCGTGTAAGGATTCAATGCACGACTAATACAGTCGATACGCGTCAGCTTATTCACCACCTCACCACCGAGTCGGCCCTGCAGGTTCACATGATATAGGCAATCCTGCCCGTTCAACCAATCCACCATACCACGCTCTATAGGCTGTACCACCACTACACTGGCATTGAAATCGGTCTTACGATTCATCTTATACACAATCCAATCGACAAAACAGCGCAGGAAATTTCCCTCGCCAAACTGAATTATTCTCTCAGGCGCTACACTTTTCGGCGCTGTACGTTTGTTCAGAGCTTTCATATTTCTATATTTTAAATGACGTGCAAAGGTAAGAAAAAAAACGGATATTATACAATGAACTTTAAACTTTTTAGCTAAATAAACAAAGAATCATCACCGTACACAATAAAAAACGGAAGTTTACGTTATCATATATAATATATAAGGAGTCGAAACGACGTTTTGACGTTTTAAGGAGCAAGAAATGAAACAACGATATATTATAGTGATGATGGTTATGATGCTCACTACACTCTGCATCAACGCTCAGAGGAAGGTGACCATCCGCGGAACCGTGGTCGACGACAATCGACAGCCCATCGAACTGGCTACTGTAGGCATCGAAGGTGAAAGCCTTGTCGGCACGCACACCGACCTGAAGGGACGATACGAATTGAAATGCAATGCAGCCGACTCGCTCACCGTCGTATTCTCGATGGTAGGTTATCAGACACGGAAGCGGACATTGAAAGAGCCACGTGACACCGTACAGCTTGATATCATGCTGCCAAACCTCAATTTCGATATCGATGTGGTGGAAATCAAAGAAGTCCGTACCCAGACCAACGCTATGACCGACGTAAACCTGAACGATGTAAAACACATGGGTAATGCATCAGGTCAGGGTATTGAACAAATTATCGCCACTCAAGCAGGCGTGAGCACACACAACGAACTCTCTAATCAATATAACGTCCGCGGAGGCTCTTTCGACGAGAACTCCGTCTATATCAATGGTATCGAGGTATATCGTCCACTCTTAATCCGTTCTGGACAACAGGAAGGACTCTCGGTCATCAACCCCGATATGGTGGAAAAAGTACAGTTCTCCGCGGGTGGATTCGATGCTAACTACGGCGACAAGATGTCGAGCGTGCTCGATATCACTTATAAACGCCCCACCCAACTCGAAGCGTCAGCCTCAGCATCGCTCCTTGGAGCAGCTGCTTATGTTGGTTATGGCACGAAGCGATTCTCGATGACCCATGCTGTTCGCCACAAAACCACAAAGAACCTCCTCGGTACTACCGATACCCATGGAGAGTACGACCCTCGTGACCTTGATTATCAGACATATATTTCTTGGAGTCCAACCTCACGATGGACTTTTGACCTCATTGGAAATATAGCACAAAACGACTATAATTTCACGCCAGCCGACCGTACTACCAAGTTTGGAACGGCAGAGCAAGCCCACGAGTTCAAAGTGTATTTCGATGGAAAGGAGCAGGATAAGTTTCACACCTATTTTGGCGCAGCATCGTTGACCCATAAGTTCAACGATCAGCACCAAATCACTCTCAACTATTCAGCCTTCCAAACCAAGGAAGCTGAGACTTACGACATTCAAGGTGAATACTGGCTCGATGGTTCCGACTACCAGATTGGAACTTACAAAGAGCACGCACGCAACCGCCTTACCGCCACCGTTAAGTCTATTGGAATTACAGGACGAAGCCGGTTAACCGCTCACGATATCCGTTACGGCATACTCATTAAGAACGAGCATATTGACGAATCAGTTCGTGAATGGGAAATGCGCGACTCTGCAGGCTATTCACTTCCACACTCCGATAACCGCCTCGACCTCATCTACAGCCTTCGCTCACAAAACAGCATCAAGTCGAACCGGCTCGAAGCCTACGTACAGGATACATGGCGCAAGGAGTATGCAGAAGGCGAACTCGTCATCCACTACGGAGTGCGCCTTGCCAACTGGTCGTACAACAAGGAAACCATCATCTCGCCCCGTGCCACCGTTGCTTTCATACCTGCCAACCACGAAGAGTGGACCTTCCGATTCTCAACTGGCGTCTATTATCAGGCTCCCTTCTACAAGGAACTAAAGGATACGACAAACGTAAGCGGTATCGGCAGCGTCACTCTCAACCAGAACATAAAGTCGCAGAAATCTATTCACTTCCTCTTTGGTACGGAATATAAATTCCGCATCAACAACCGTCCGTTCAAGGCTACAGGCGAAGCATACTATAAGATTCTGTCAGACATCAACCCTTACAACGTCGACAACGTACGCCTTTCCTATTACGGCGAAAACTGCGCAACCGGCTATGCCCTTGGACTTGACCTGAAAATATACGGAGAATTCGTGCCGAAAACCGATTCTTGGGTCAGCATCGGCATTATGTCGACAAAGGAAAAGATTCACGGCAAGACCGTACCACGTCCGACCGACCAGCTCATCAATTTCAACATGCTCTTCTCCGACTACTTCCCCAACACCGACAAATGGAAGGTAACCGTCAAGGGCCACTATGCCGACGGACTCCCATTCGGACCTCCACATACGGGACGCGAGAAGCAAGTGTTCCGCATGCGGGCCTACAAACGTGTCGACCTCGGTATCTCTTATCGTCTGCTCAAGGAAAACGAACGCAGTACCAGTCGTTGGAAAGTCCGCAACGTTTGGGTTGGACTTGATGCGTTCAATATCCTCGACGTGAAGAATGTGAACTCATACTATTGGGTGACAGATATTACAAACAACCAATATGCCGTACCGAACTACCTCACCGGACGGCAAATCAATGCACGAATATTAATCGAACTATAAAATAAAAATATGAAAGAATCAAACATCATTACACCAGGAATTAAGTACATCGGTGCCGACGACACCGACTTAGACCTTTTCGAAGGACAGTATATCGTGCCCGAAGGCATCACCTATAATTCTTATCTCATCGACGATGAGAAGATAGCCGTGCTCGACACTATCGACCAGCGCAAGACTGACGCATGGATGGCAAATCTGGAGCGCGAACTCAATGGTCGTACCCCAGATTACCTCATCGTGCACCACATGGAACCCGATCACGCAGCTAACATCCGCCTGCTGATGGAAAAGTTCCCTACCCTCACCGCCGTATGTTCACAGAAAGCCGTAGCAATGATGCAACGGTTCTTTGACACAGACTTCTCAGGTCGCATCCAAGTGGTGAAGGAAAGCGAAACCCTTTCACTCGGAACCCACACACTCCAGTTCTTCATGGCTCCGATGATTCATTGGCCCGAAGTGATGGTGTCGTACGAGCAAAGCGAGAAGATTCTGTTCTCAGCCGATGCATTCGGTAAGTTCGGAGCCTACTCACTCACAGCCGACGGCAGCAAAGGAATCGGCTCAATGTGGGGAGCTACGGAAGAATGGGCATGCGAAGCCCGTCGTTATTACTTCAATATCGTAGGCAAGTACGGAGCGATGGTGCAGAACCTCCTGAAGAAACTCTGCGGTCTCGACATCCGGTACATCTGTCCGCTGCACGGCCCGATACTCCACGATGACCTACCCTACTTCGTCAACCTCTACAACACATGGTCGAGTTACACACCAGAGAATCAAGGCATCTTCATCGCCTACTCATCCCTGCACGGTAACACAGAGCAAGCTGCCCAGAAGTTGGCAGACATTATCAAGGAGCAGGCACCCGATGTTAAAGTATCCATATCCGACCTCCGCCACGACGATATGGCAGAAGCCATCGAAGACGCATTCCGCTACGACCGTCTTGTAGTAGCAGCACCAACCTACGACGGCGGTCTCATGCCTATCATGAACGACTTCATCCATCATCTCGCCATCAAAGCCTACCAAAATCGCAAAGTTGCTATCATCGAGAACGGCTCTTGGGCACCGATGGCAGGAAAGAAGATGCATGAGGCATTCGAGGCAATGAAAGGTATCACCATCATTGAGCCAATGGTCACCGTAGAGTCGACCGTGAAGGCCAAGACCATCGAAGACTTGAAGCAATTAGCAGCCCATCTGATAGGATAGTTCGCTGGCAATTTTCAAAATTGTTTCCATACGAGCTTCTTTTCAGTAAGTATTTGGATGTTTCTTTACTCAATTCAAAACTGGCTGCAAAGCTAAGCATTTCTTTTCATTCCGCAATGAAAAGTTATTAAAAGTTTTCAACATCTCGCCACAGCATATTGTGGTGGAAATATAAAAATAGGGACCTTGAGATTTGCTCTCAAAGTCCCTGATTTTCAATTTTCAACTTTATTCCTCCCCCTAAGGGGGGGGAGGTGATCCATATTATTTCTTTTTAAACGGAATCAACTCCTCGCCTCATTTAAAAATAGGAATTCCATACCAATTCTTTTTCCCCCCTCTTCCAATGTGCCTTCTTTCCTTCTCCATTTCTTCGTCGGCATATCTTTATACTCTTTCATGCAATTTGTTTTCCGTTGAAGAATACCATCTGAACCAGATAGGCAAATTATATCTCTTACGCAACAACTCCATATATGCCTTATCGTTATCGTCTGGAGGGTTTGGACCTATGATGAAAAACTTCTTAGCTCGAGCCACATTCGGATAATGTGCATATTCCAGTATCTGCCCTAATGCCTCACGAATACATCTTTTTGCGGATACTGTCTTTACTTCAAAAAAATGCCACTCTTGGTCTTTCTTTGAATACCCCTTTATATCTATTCGTTGATCAGCCGCATCATCAGGATTTGTCTCTAATTGTAGATTCGTGTATTGTCCTTTCAGTATCTCTACAACAGCATTCTGTATTCTCTTATGCAATGGGTCTATCTGAATCTTACCACCCTCAACAACTCGCTCAAAGATACTTGTATCTAACATCATGGTATTACCATCCTTATTCTTCTCAAAAACGAACCCTCTTTTTTTGTCCATGAAGTTATATCTAGGGGAAGGGATACTGCTTTTTGCAAGAATTGGTTGATTTGAATAGTTAATTACTGCATCCTCAAATTTAAATTTCACATTAAACATAAATGTGGCAGTAAAGTCTTTGACAGTTCCTTTTGCATATAGGACATCTTTTTTCATATCCTCTATCCAACCCATCTTTTCATAATAGTCATAGACCTCTTAGCTCTCAATGGGCGATACCCCGATTGCCTTCTTTAAGCAACCAATATACACCCATTGTCTGGTAGGGCTAAAGGTGTAGAGATGAATATCGTAAACCTTACCATGATGTTTTGTCCCTTGTATTCTAAGCTGCTCAAGAAAACCATAATGATATCCGTCAGGCATGATTTTCGAATCGTCTAGCAACCATTCTTCATGACCAAAACCATTTTCATTTTCATATGATTCTTTTAATCCAGATTTCCCCTTCCTACCCGAAGGTCGTCTCCATTCTTTTGTGTTCCAACACAATCTAGCTATTTTCTCCATATGATTAGGTATTGTTGTAATATTTTATTCTTCCTCTGTATACTCACTAAATATTTCGTCTGGGAGTGCTAAATCAAAGCCTTTTGAAAGCATATGTAGCTTCCCGTTAATTGCAAATTCTTGTTCATCCGGTTTCAGCATATCCCAGGAAATGATTGTCTTCACCTCTACAATAAGCTGCTCCATTTGATTACACAAACATAGACCTTCATTGCAAGCCGTCCAGTAATCTTTAGGATATTTCTCGCTAGGATTCTTTACTTTTTGCGAAACCACCCTCATATTTTTCATTATATATTGATGGAATGCATCAGCCTTACTGATAGACATATCTTTCAACACTCTTAGTTTGTATCGATCCACAAAGTGAGGTGTATAGATGGTGAAATGCCAGACTGCTTTTTCAAGCAACGAAAAAGTGATAGCATAGAAACCTCTCTTTTGTATATACCAAGCATAAAACGTTTTACCCAATCGTTGTTTAGAAGGCACGTTAACCCCTTCGTTGAAGAATAAAACTACATAGTTGAAACCGCAAGCACTCTTGAACCTCATAGGCTCGTAATACACACGTTCCCTGTTCTTAGCCGAACGCACATACTTCTGATAGTGCTTAGTACCTTCCTCGTACTTATGCATCACGATCTTTAAGTCCTTTTTCAAATGTTCAAGGATTTCTGTATATGTCATTGAGTCTACTATCATAAATTGTGAACGAAATTTTTCGTGTCGGGCACAACTGTTAACTATTATTATTGAATCAAGGTACCTGTACTTGTGATTTCCAAGTGCCATGAAATAATTTACATCGCTGTGCTAATAATTCGTATTCTCTTATATACTATCTCATCTTTATTATAAGGCGATACAGAACGCTTTCTTTTATTTGCTAATTTCTTCTTTTTTATTTTGAGTTTAATTTGGCTTTTTTCATAATCTAATTTCTTTCTGCCTAAATAAGAGTGTAAACTTATCTCTGTATTTTTTAGTATATCTGTAAATATTTCTTCACTTATATGCTTATGTATCTGGTAACATAGTTCAAACAACTTATCGATTTTATCTTCAGTATCAAGAGGTTTTTGTTCATCCAGGAAATCGTACAGTATCGAACGGGACAACAGCTTTTTAGTGGTCTTTTTCTTAAGATTTGCATCAGAAGAGAACTCCTTACAGATAAGTTCGTATTGTTCGTCTGATATTTTTGTGTTAAGGCTTATTCGCATTTTGTATCCCTTACTGGAAAGGAAATCCAAAATGGTCTGAAGTCCAACGTTTAATTCTTTTATCACACTGCTTATCCTTATTGCCATTTTATTGCTTTTTATTATTACACAGGTCTAATGCCTGCTGTAGCTTACTTGCCATATATCTTAATGTTCTTTCTTTTGGATTGCAAAGATACAACTAATCTTATTACCCTCCAAATCTTTTCAAGAAAAATGCGAAATATGGGGACAAAGGGACAAGGGGACAGCAAAAATTTACGGTGCACACCATTTTATTTATTCTAATACTGATAGTATGACATTAGTATTATAACGTGTAAGTTAATTAATGAGATATATACAAGTGAGTTGTATTAATAATTAAGTTAAATATCTAAAGATTAGTAGTAGATGATAATAAAGGAGACAGGGTGACACCGCAGAAAAAGCTTGTCCCCTTGTCCCCCTGTCCCCTTGTGTCTGTAATGAAGACTGTGAAGTCGGCTCCATGAGAAAGGAACAAGCGGCTTAGTTCCTTTAAGTGGGTCGCTTAGTTCTTATGGATAGTTCGTTTTTGGGGAGTAGATGGGAAAGGGGGCGTGACCAAAAATAAGAGCCAACCGAGTTTTGAGCCTAAATCCAAGGAGAATTTACGCAGAATTCAAAGCGTTTGGAGCATCCAAACTTTTCGCATTGTGCGTGAATTGCTGGAGTGCATTCTATCATTTTGTGCGAGAACACTCCAACAAGTGACGGAGTACACTCGCGTATATATTACACATACTTTACTCTACCTTTCCTCCTATTTACCTCTACTTTTCCTCTTGTTGACTATATAGGTATAAAGGTGACTAACCATAGAGGGCAATATGTGGAAGACATGAGTTGCATTGGAGATACATTGGAAATTCCCTTGAGTTACCTGCGAGTTACCATAGAGTTGGTATAGGGTTGATATAGAGTTGGTATAGACTTGATTCCGATTTTTTGTCCTTGTGTTTTTCACACAGTAGAGACAGGTGGAACGCTGTGTATTTTATTCTGATGCAAAGGTACAAAAAAACTGTTTATCTTCCAAACTTTTTCAGGGAAAAATGTGAGAAAAAGTGAGAAAATTGAAGAATTGAAGAATTGAAATCATAAAAAATTTAAATAGTAAATGGTTGTTTGTAAATTGTTTCTTACCTTTGCAGTAAATTTCAGAATCAATAAAAAACGAATAGATATGATAGGAACAAACTGGTATGAGTGTAAGGTAGAAGCAGAGAAGGCTGCTGAAGGTGGTATGAACAAGGTTTTCAAAGAGTCGTATATGGTGGATGCGCTCAATTTTACGGACGCAGAGGCACGTATCACCAAGGAGATAGCACCGTTCTGCAACGGATCGCTCATCATCAAGAACATCACTCCATCGAACATTACCGAGCTTTTTACAAACGAAGCCGATGATGCAGACAAGTGGTACAAAGTGAAACACAACCAAATCACCATAGACGAGAAAACGGAAACGGAGAAGCGTAAGACATTCTACACGCTGGTGCAGGCTGCCGATTTCCGCGGTGCACTCGACAGATTTGTGGAGGGAATGAAGGGTACTCTGGTGGATTACGAAATTGTATCGATTCAAGAAACTCCCCTGATGGACGTATTCCCCTTTGCAGTACAGGAAGACTGATGACACAGATAGAGCATAATCTGGACAAGCTCCGCGAAGAACTCGGCGGAACGAACGTGAAGTTGGTAGCGGTATCGAAGTATCACCCTGTGGAGATGCTCCGCGAAGCCTACGATGCCGGACAGCGCATCTTTGGCGAGAGTCATGTGCAAGAACTGGAGGAAAAACATAACGTCCTTCCAACAGACATCGAATGGCACTTCATCGGCCACCTTCAGACGAATAAGGTGAAGTATCTGGCACCTTATGTGTCATTAATACATGCTGTCGACACCCTGAAACTGCTGAAGGAGATAAACAAGCAAGCCGAAAAAGCAGAACGTGTGATTGACTGCCTGCTGCAAGTGCATGTGGCACAAGAGGAAACGAAATTCGGTTTCCTGCCCGACGAGCTACGTGAGATGCTGAACGAGGGTGAATGGAAACAATTGACGCACGTAAGGATTCGTGGCCTCATGTGTATGGCTACCAATACTGACGACGAGCAGCAGATACATCGTGAGTTCTGCGAAGTGAGACAACTGTTCGAAGAACTGAAAGCGCAATACTTCAGTTCTAACGAGGCATTCTGTGAGCTGTCGATGGGCATGAGTGATGACTACAGGATTGCTATCGAGGAAGGAAGCACGATGATCAGAGTGGGTAGTCTGATATTCGGGGAGAGGAACTACTGAAAAAAAACATACAACACAAACCTAACACACAAGCACAATGAGATTAGTAGTAGACAATTCAAAAGATGCAGCTCGCGAGATTGCCCGTATTGTGGACATGCGACTGAGCTTTGATGCGCTGAGCAACCTCACAGCTCTGCTCCGCCCTCAGAAATACCGTCACAGGACTTTCATACAAACGCCTGGCGAAACCACAACCACCATTGCATTCGTTGCGAAAGGACTGATTCGACAATACCAACCTTCGGACGAATGCGACATCATGTATGATGTGTGCCACGAGGACGATATCCTGTTCAGTATGGAAAGCCTCATCAGCCAAACACCGTCTCCTCTGTACATTCAGACCCTCGAGCCAACCATCCTCTATGAGATAGACTATCAGGAACTGAAATTCCTGGCAAGCAAACTTCCGGAAATCAATGAGCTACTCACCAGAATACTCGAGCGCTGCATCATGCGAATGGCGGCACGACAGCACTATCTGGACCTTCCGCCAATGGAACGCTATCTGGCATTGATGGATGCTGACAGCGAAATCATCAGACGCACGCCTCTGAAATACGTAGCTTGGTATCTGAGAATGGCTCCCGAGACTCTGAGCAGAGTAAGAAACAAAGTAAACAATCGTGAACAGTGAAAATCGTAATTCTTGACGGATATACCGTAAATCCCGGCGACCTATCGTGGCATCCTTTACACACGATGGCTGACCTCGCAGTCTACGACCGCACCACACCCGATGAAGTAGTAGAGCGTTGCAAAGGAGCGGAAATCGTTCTGACCAATAAGGTTGTACTCGATGCCGGAATATTGAACCAACTTCCTCACCTCACGTATATCGGAGTATTGGCAACTGGATATAACGTTGTAGACCTCAAAGTGGCTACTCGACAAAGCATTACCGTAACGAATATACCCGCCTACAGCACCAATAGCGTGGCACAGATGGTATGGGCGCATATCCTGAACATCACCAATCGTGTGGGGCATTATGCTGAGGAAAATGCAAAGGGACGGTGGACAAATAGCAAAGATTTCTGCTATTACGACTTCACCCACAACGAACTGGCAGGCAAGACGATGGGTATCGTAGGAATGGGTAACACAGGTATGGCTACAGCACGAATCGCACAAGCATTCGGAATGAATGTCATCGCCTACACATCAAAAGACAAACTACCCGAAGGGATGGAAAAAGCATCGTTGGATGAAGTATTCAAAGAAAGCGACATCGTCAGCCTGCATTGCCCGCTCACCAAAGAGACGCAAGGACTGGTCAACAAAGAACGATTGGACATGATGAAACCCTCCGCCATCCTAATCAACACCAGCAGAGGGCCTGTGATCAACGAAACTGATGTTGCCGCAGCACTCAACGAAGGCAAGATTGCTGCATTTGGAGCCGATGTGGTATCTATCGAACCATCGCGGAAAGACAATCCTCTCCTCACGGCCAAGAACTGCTTCCTCACTCCACATATCGCTTGGGCTACCAAAGAAGCCCGCCAACGACTGATAGATATCTGCATCGAAAACGTTAAGGCTTTCCTAAATGACAAACCGCAGAATGTAGTGAACGGTTAGCCCAAAGGGCGATGTAAAATGTTAAATGTAAAAAGGGCAAAAAGCGAAAACCAGCGGTTAAAGTCTAACGCCTAAAGTAAAAAAATCGCCAGATTTTCCCCTTTATCGATTATTTTTTCAAAAAAACACAGGGAAAGAGCTGCTATGTCACAGATTTTTTGTAATTTTGCAGCCGATTTGCGTGTCGTGTGCATACATGCGCGCATAACTCAACATAATGTCTAACATGTCAAAAGTAAAAAAAGAATTTAAATTATGACAGAAACAAAGAACATTCAACCGTTGGAAGACTTCGATTGGGAAGCGTTCGAACACGGAAAAAACCCAGCAAACATTGCTGAAGAGACAAAGGCTTACGAAGGCACTTTGAACAACATCAACGACAACGAAGTAGTTGATGGTACAGTAACAGCTATGAACGACCGCGAAGTGGTCGTAAACATCGGCTACAAATCAGACGGTATCATTCCTCGCAATGAGTTCCGTTATAACCCAGAACTCGCTGTTGGCGACAAAGTAGAGGTTTACATCGAAAACCAGGAAGACAAGAAAGGTCAGCTGATTCTTTCTCACAAGAGAGCACGTCAGGCTCGCTCTTGGGACCGCGTAAACGCAGTATACGACAGCGGAGAAATTGTAAAGGGATTCATCAAGTGCCGCACTAAGGGTGGTATGATTGTCGACATTCTCGGAACCGAAGCATTCCTCCCAGGAAGCCAGATCGACGTGAAGCCTATCCACGACTATGATACATTCGTTGGTAAGACAATGGAATTCAAGATTGTGAAGATCAATCAGGACTTCAAGAACGTTGTCGTATCACACAAAGCTCTTATTGAAGCAGAAATTGAAGCACAAAAGAAAGAGATTATCGGCAAGCTCGAGAAGGGTCAGATTCTTGAAGGTATCGTTAAGAACATCACATCTTACGGTGTATTCATTGACCTCGGTGGCGTTGACGGTCTCATCCACATTACAGACCTTTCATGGGGCCGCGTAAGCGATCCTAAGGAAGTCGTAGAACTCGACCAGAAGATTAACGTTGTAATCCTCGACTTCGATGAAGAGAAGAAGCGCATTGCACTCGGTCTGAAGCAGCTTACT
>JAGAAL010000064.1 GCA_017615245.1 Bacteroidaceae bacterium | reverse complement strand
TTTAAACATGACAAAGACTTTATTTACTATCGTGCTGGCATTAATGACGCTCTGCATGAATGCCCAGGACAAAACCGAATTGGGCCCCACGATGGGGTGGAGCTCATGGAACACATTTGGAATCAATATCAGCGAAACGCTCATTAAACAGCAAGCCGATGCAATGGTGAGTAAAGGCTACATGGCTGCTGGATATAAGTTCATAAATATTGACGACGGATATTTCGGAGGTCGTGACGAAGACGGACATCTCCTCATTCATCCTCAGTGTTTTCCTAATGGCATGAAAGGTGTTGTCGACTATATTCACAAGAAAGGTCTGAAAGCAGGAATCTATTCCGATGCAGGTAAGAATACTTGCGCCTCAATGTTTGGAGGCGACAAAATCGGTGAGGGTGTAGGTTTGCTCGACCATGAGGAAGACGATGCCAATTTTTGGTTTAATACGCTTGGTTTTGATTTCATTAAAGTCGATTTCTGTGGAGGTTCGCCAGGACATAACAAAGACGGACTGAAGCTGAATGAAGAGCAGCGTTATCGAAAGATTTGGAATGCAATCCAGAAGACGGGTCGTACTGATGTGCGTATGAACATCTGCCGCTGGGCATTTCCTGGTACATGGGCAAGCGAGGTCTCGACCAGTTGGCGTACTACTGGCGACATTAATTGTAGCTGGAACTCTGTAAAATCCATTCTTAAAGAAAATTTCTACCTCTCCGCCTTCTGCGGACCGCTTAGTTTCAACGATATGGACATGCTCGAAGTAGGTCGTGGACTTTCAACCGAGGAAGATAAGACCCACTTTGGTATGTGGTGTATTATGGATTCTCCTTTGTTGATAGGTTGCGATATGCGTACTACTTCCGAGACCGCTCAGAAGTTGATGTGTAACAAGGAACTCATTGCACTCAATCAAGATACACTTTTCCAACAAGCATACGTCGTGAAACGTGATGGTGAACTCTATACGCTCGTGAAAGATATCGAAGTACTGAACGGGAAAGTGCGTGCCGTAGCTCTCCTTAACCTTACCGATGCCAGCAAGGTCATGAGCCTCAATTTCGCTGATGTCGATCTGGGTGGTAAGATTCAGATGCGCGATTTGTTCTATCGCCGCAATCTTGGCGAACAAGACTCGACCGCCTTTGATGTTCGGGTACCGGCTCACGGCTGTAAAATATATCGTCTCGAAGCTGAAGAACGCTACGAACGTACTATCTACGAAGCTGAGACTGCTTTCTTGACTGCTTATCAGGAAATCGAGAATAACCAGACTGCTCAGTCGGCTACCTTTAGCGAGGATGCTAACTGCTCGGGTGGTGTGAAGGTAGGATGGCTCGGCCAGCGTACGACGAACGATTTGCAATGGCGTAATGTCTACTCGAAGGATGGAGGAAACTATAAAATGATGCTTGACTACATCTGTGGCGAAAGCCGTAGTATCACCCTTGAGGTGAATGGCAAGCGCATCAAGACTACCAGCCTCAATTCGGGCGGATGGAGCACCGTGAAGACTGCAACATTCGACATCGAACTGCAACCTGGTCAGAACGTCATTCGCATCTACACTACTGCAAAAGCGTGGATGCCCGACATTGACTGTATGCGACTCGAATATCAAGTTCCCGCTGCTATTGATGGCGTGAAGTCGACCAAGCGTCAGCGTAAGGTGTATAATCTGCAAGGCATAGAAATCCAAAACACGGAATCCCTGCCTCGAGGCATTTATATCATTGACGGACAGAAACGTAAAATCATTTAATTTTTTGATTGGCTAACCATGAAACCAAGATACCTATTTCTGCTTGCGGCGTTATCGGGCTATACTACGCTCACACACGCTCAATCGCTCCTCATCAATGAAGTGATGATTGGTAATGTTGATGTGAATATCGACCCTTCGTACAATTACGGAGGATGGGTAGAACTCTACAACCCCAGTGACAAGTCATTCAGCCTTTCGAAGGTCTATATCAGTGACGATCCAAACAACCTCAAGAAATATCAGATGCCGACCTTATCTGGTTCGGTAGGTGCAGGTCGATTCCGCACCCTCTGGTTCGACCACTATTCTACTGGCAACGAATATAGCGATAACTCCACCAAGCAGGTCAGCTTCAAGTTGAATCCAGAAGGCGGAACACTTTACTTCTCTACCCCTGAAGGTGAGCTGTTTCTCGAACAGTCCTATCCTGCTGGCATTCCACGTGTCAGCTATGCTCGTACGACAGATGGTGGTCCTGAGTGGCGCTACAGTTCTACTCCTACGCTTGCTGCCTCGAATGCAAAATGCACATTTGCTGATGAGCGTCTTGAGGCACCACGTATATCCCATAATTCTACTGTTTACCGCAATTCGTTTACCGTCACGGTCGATATTCCCGATGGTGCTACTTTGCGTTATACCACAGACGGCACAACACCAACACTCAAAAACGGTTCGACCAGTTCTACAGGAATTTTCAAAGTATCTACTACCAATCGCATCTATCGCTTCTGCCTTTTCAAAGACGACTATCTGCCCAGTCCGGTAGTCACACGTACATATATCTATAACGATCGTGAATGGTATCTTCCTATCGTCTCTATTGTTACCGATGAGGACAACCTCTACGATGATACTATTGGTGCATACACAGATGGAACCAACGGTATCGATGGCAACAATCGTCGTAACAGCAACAAGAACCGTTCATGGGAGCGTCCTGTCAATTTTGAATATATCATGCCCGACAATACAGGTGAATATAGGGTCATGGCAGTCAATCAGGAGATGGACTTCGAGGTAAATGGCGGATGGTCACGCCATTTCGCTCCTGCCAGTTCTTTCAAGCTGAAAGCCGATAAGCGCTATGATGGCGTAAACTACATCGACTTCCCTATTTTCGCATCCAAACCTTACGTCAAGAATAAAGCCATTGTTGTTCGCAACGGTGGAAATGATAATAACAGCCGTATCATGGATGCCGCTATCCATGAGATTCTGCGTAGTAGCGGATTCTACATCGACTGCCAGGCTTGGCAACCTTCACATGTCTTCATCAATGGTGTGTATAAATTCATGTTCAATGTGCGCGAGACCAACAACAAGTTATTTGCCTTCAGCAACTATGGTATTGATACAGATGAGGTTGATCAGTTTGAAATCAACAGCGTCAACGGATACCTTCAGAAGACGGGTGATAACGTGATGTTCATGCAGTGGCTGAATCTGGCTACCCAATTAGCAAACGACCCTGAAAACGAAGACCTTTACCATCAGATTTGTGATATCGTCGATATTGACGAATACTGTAACTATATGGCAGCAGAGTGTTATGTAGGCTGTAACGACTGGCTCACGAACAGCAACAACGTTAAGGGATTCCGTGACCGCAACGATGGTAAGTTCCACCTTGTTTTCATGGATCTCGACCAGGGATTTGCAATGAACGATATGGTCAATGCGTTACAGCGTAGCCGCAATGACTCCCGCTATAGTACAGGACGTAATTTCCTCATTGATATCTTTCTTAATATGTTGCGCAACGAGACATTCCGGCAACGTTTCATCGACGCTTATTGTATCGTTGCAGGAAGTATCTTCACCCCTGAGCGTGTGACCTCAATTATCACCCGTATGGCAGAAACGACAGAGGCAGCGCTCAGCTTTGATGGCCATTCCCCATGGGATTCTGCCAACTCGCTCATGCGCAAAATCAACGATAACAATAACCGCAACACCCGCATGAATGCCTTGCGTAATTACTTCGGCTTGCGTGGTGGTTATGAAGTGTCGATCAGCGCCAACATACCTGAGGCAGAAATATCGCTTGGTGGACAGAAAATTCCTAACGCACAATTTGAGGGAACCGTCTTTGGTAATCCGGTTTTCACTACTTCAGCACCGTCTTCCTATCGCTTTGCAGGATGGAAAATGGATGGGGGAGCCGTCAATCGTACCACTATCGTACCTTTCAATGCACAGTGGACTTTCTACGATCAAGGTTCGATGGATGGCAAGAGCTGGATGGCGCAACAGTTCAGCACCACTTTATGGCGTACGGGAACGGCACCGTTGGGCTATGGCTCTATCCGTGGAGCAAGTGGGGGAGTGGACTTCCAAACCACTCTCGACTATGGCAGCGATGCCCAAGATAAACGTACCGCCTACTATTTCCGTCATCAGTTCAATCTCGATAAAGTTCCTACCGCTGATCAAGATATCCAGCTTACCTTCCATGTCGACGATGGCTGCATTATCTACCTCAACGGAAAAGAAATCCATCGCTATAACATGCCTGACGGGGATATCTCCTATGCTGATTATTCTATCACGTATGTGGGTAACGAAGCCTATACCGAGACCTTCACCATCGACCCGTCACTACTGCGTTCAGGTAAGAATACCCTTGCTGTCGAGGTACACAACAACAGCTCTACTTCTTCTGACCTATATTGGGCAGCCGAGTTGACCATTGCCGAAGCTGTTGAGGCATTGGTAAGCGACCAGCTCGATCTCTCGTCTCTTAACCAGTCAGGCACCTATCGCATCATGGCATGCTACGAACCGCTGTCAGATGAATCCATCATCGCACAAAAGGCAGTTCAACCCTATGCACCTATTCGCATTAACGAAATAAGTGCGAGCAACACCATATATGCTAATGAGTACTTTAAACGTAATGACTGGATAGAACTCTACAATGCAACTTCCGTACCAATCAATGTAGCAGGACTCTATATCAGCGATAATCCGGCGAAGCCACAGAAGTATCAGATACCGGCTGATGTGGAGGGAGTCAATACTGTCATCCCTGCCCATGGATACCTCATCGTTTGGACCGATAAACTCGACCCGCTTGCACCCCTTGTCGATGTGCAGTGGGAGCGTCAGAACATCACCGAACTTCATGTACCGTTCAAGCTCGCGAACGATGAGCGACAGGAAGTCATCATCACTTCCTCTCCCGAATTCGTAGCCAACAACACTGCATACTTCCAGGAACATCCTGCTCTGCAGGAGTTTACCGATCGTATCTTCTATCACGCCCATCAAGGCATCCAGTCTGTGGGACGCTATCCCGATGGTGGCAACAACATCTATGTGATGAATCATCCAACCATCTGTACGTCAAACGCACCACATACCTACGATGAGTTCCTCGGCGTCGATTGTGACCAGACATACGCTGATATCGAGTTGGCTATCAACCCCATCGGACAAGACATTCCTGGGGCTTTAGGAGCGGCAGAGATTCAAGGAGTCTATACTACTGGTGGTCTCTTAGTCGGGCGTGATCCACAGACCCTTCGTTCTGGCATTTATATTATAAGGTATGGAGATGGACATACACGTAAAGTCGTAATTAAGTAACAGCCCCCCCCGACCCCCCTTTAGGGGGAGGAGAAACAATTTAAAAAAGATGAAAAGAATTAACTATTTGGTCATCGCAGCCTTTTTGGTAGCTTTGACATCATGCGGAAGCAACAACAAGGTAGGGAATGGTGAAGATGCCGACTCTGTAGAAGTAGCAAGAGAAGAAGCTACAGCAGCAAACAGCGAACTATGGACAGAAGAGGCTGTCGAACAGCAAGTGCGTAATATGTTCGAAACGCTCAACACCCAGTATGAGAACGATGATTTTATCGATTGTTCTGCTCTCGACCGTATGTACTGCACCGATTATTACCTGAGTCTCGTCGATCGCATCCGTGATTTTGACGTTGATGCTGTAGGCGATATGTGTTTTATGGGCGACGAGGGCTATCATTGGACGTTTGGCCTTGTCCCGCCATATCAAGTTGAAAACATCAAGGTCGACCTCCTCTCAGGCGATCAGGCACAAGCTCAAGTGCGTCTTGTCAGTACAGGAGTAGGGAAGGCTGCAGACGATGAAGATGAATATACTGCAGGCACCACCATGATTCTATGGCTTGAAGATGGCGTATGGAAAATCAATAACTGGCTCGATCCCGAAGCCTATGACGACAGCGGCTATCTCGGCATGATGGAAGATTACATCCGGGAGAACAATGTTCAATAATAAAAGAAATGGAGGTGCCAGAACACCTCCATTTCTTTTATCTAACCACTTGTGTGAATTCGGGCTTTGCTCCTGCTTCTTTTCCCACGACAACGTAGATGATGGATTCACCACCGCCACCGCCGCCGAAGCCGCTGCTCTTCACGATAAACTTATATTCTGTTCCCTCGGATGTCTTGCGGCTACCCACGGTTGATGGGGTGCCGAGTGGGAACTGGTAGCTTGAGCATGCGTCGTTGAAGATGGCTTTCTCGGCATCGGTCACAGGCTTCTGTGCGGAGAATTCGGGCAGTTTCTCTACGGTTCCTTTCTTGTAGCCGTTCTCCTTGAGGAAGCGGTCGAGTTCTTTTGCAGCAGCTGCTACGCGAGCGGTACGTACGCCGTAACCTTCCTTGACGGTGGCTTTTGGAAGGGCTTTCTTCAGGGCGTCTGCTGATGTGTTGAGTCCGCCGCTGCCGAAGGTGCAGAAGGGTACAATAGTCTTGCCTGCGAAGTCGTTGTTCTTCACGAGTGTTTGGATAGGGTTGGCATAGGTGCCGAACCAGATAGGGTAGCCAAGGAAGACGATGTCGTAGTTGGCCAACTTCGATTTCAGAGGCTTCAGTTCAGGCCATTCGTTGCTTTGCATC
The DNA here is from genome assembly GCA_017615245.1 of Bacteroidaceae bacterium. Taxonomy (GTDB): domain Bacteria; phylum Bacteroidota; class Bacteroidia; order Bacteroidales; family Bacteroidaceae; genus Colivivens. The sequence continues at coordinate 6,051 of JAGAAL010000064.1, read as the reverse complement.
TCGCGCTGTCCGCGCTGCATAGTTTCATTGAAGTTGCCTGAGTAGGGTTTTACGCATTCGATGACCTCGATGTCGGCGCTGAGTTGTTTCTGCAGTTCTTCTGCCACGGTCTTCGTGGTACCGGTCTCTGAATAATAGAGCACAAGTTTTTTCTGTGCATACATGCTTGTAATGGTTGCAGCCATGATGACAATTGATACTAAAAATCGTTTCATAAGTATGTTATTTAGTTGTTTTGGGTTGATTTTGCGGCAAAATTACTAAATAATGTTGAATTATACCTCATGAATAATGAATTATTTGTATATTTGCTCCCAAATTAAATGATATTTAGTAAAGTTGAAAGTTGAAAATTGAAAAGTTGAAGATTGAAGTATGGAAATTAAAACGATTGGAATTGCAAGTGATCATGCTGCGTTCGGATTGAAGCAATTTGTGAAGCGTTACCTTGAAGAGAAGGGTATGGCGTATAAGGACTATGGTACTTATACTGAGGAAAGTTGCAACTATGCCACATATGGTCATGCATTGGCTGAAGGCATTGAGCGTGGAGAGGTATATCCTGGTATTGCAATGTGTGGCAGCGGTGAAGGCATCAGCATGACACTCAATAAGCATCAGGGCATTCGTGCCGGACTGGTGTGGCAACCCGAGATAGCTCACTTGATCCGTGAGCACAACAATGCAAATGTTATCGTGTTCCCTGGTCGCTTCATTTCTGAGGAGACCTGCCGCGCGTGTCTCGATGAGTTCTTCGCAACCGAATTTGCTGGAGGACGCCATCAGCTGAGAATCGATGACATACCGGTTAAGTAGTTGAGTGTTTAGAGTTGAGATTGTAATGGGTAAGGTATATACAAAAACGGGTGACAGAGGTCAGACCTCGTTGGTGGGTGGACAGCGTGTATCGAAATGCTGCGACCGCCTCGAGAGTTATGGTACGGTGGATGAACTGAACTCCCACATCGGTGTGCTTATCACATGTTGTGCTGATGCCCATGATGTGGAGTTCTTGACAGATGTACAGCGTGCGTTGTTTGTTGTGGGTGGTTATCTCGCTACTGACAATTCTGAGCGTGAAGTGCGCCCAGGCAACATTGTGACAGATGAGATGGTGACGCAGTTGGAAGACGAGATCGACCATTTGGAAACGATGGTTCCACCCCTGCGACTGTTCATTCTGCCAGGGGGCTGTCGTGCCGCAGCACAGGCACATGTGTGTCGTACGGTATGTCGCCGAGCCGAACGATGTGTGTTCCGCCTAGTGGAGTGTGGCGCAGAAGTTGATGAGCAAATCACGGCCTATCTCAACCGCCTGAGTGATTACCTGTTTGTGTTGGCACGGAAGTTGAATGCAGATGAAGGAACTGAAGATGTCATTTGGAAAAGAAAATAGAATCCTGAAATAACATAATAACGTCATAACGAAATAACGAAAAAAATAATTAAATCATTTCAATAACATGAAAACAGTAAAAGTAATGATGATGGTGCTGGCATGTGTGTTTGCTATGTCGGCCACAGCAAAGAAGTATCCAGTCATCAAGTTTGAGAAGACTACTATTGATTTTGGTACTTTCTCACAGGACAATCCTGTGCAGACTTGTGTGTTTAAGTTCAAGAACGTGGGAAAGGCCAAATTGGCCATTACTTATGTGCATACCTCGTGTGGATGTACTGTGGCAGACTATCCTAAGGATTTTATCAGCCCAGGAGGTTCGGGAGAAATCAAGGTCACTTACGATGGAACTGGTAAGTTGCCAGGCAAGTTGAAGAAGACCATCCAGGTATTCTACAATGGGAAGCCCAACTCTGAGGATCTTGTGAGGGTTTATGTCACAGGCGATATGTCGGCCGTTTCCAGCAAGGATTTGTCGGAGTCTAAATAATAATTGCTATAAGAAAGAGATGTTGGCTCCTTCCAGAAGCTGTTAAACGTGTTTTGTCCCTGTAATAAATTAATAGCATGAGAAAATTAAGAATTATATTGGCTGCGTTGTTCCTGATAGGGATAACTTGGCTATTTTTAGACTTTTCCGGAATAGCTCACGCATGGCTGGGCTGGATGGCGAAGTTGCAGTTCCTGCCTGCTGTGCTGGCTCTGAATGTGGGTGTAATCATTGGGTTGGTGGCCATCACGTTGGTGTTGGGCCGCATTTATTGCTCAGTGATTTGTCCGTTGGGTGTGTTGCAGGATGTGTTTGCCTGGTTTGGGAAAAAAGCGAAAAAGAACCGTTATACCTACTCGAAGGCGAAAAATTGGTTGCGCTACGGAATGTTGGTGGTGTTTGTGGTACTGATGCTATTAGGATTGGCAGGTGTAGCTACGTTGATAGCTCCATATAGTGCGTTCGGACGTATTGCTGAGTCGTTGTTACAGCCGCTATGGATGTGGGGCAATAATGTATTGGCCATGATAGCCGAGCGGGTTGACAGCTATGCGTTCTATAGCGTGGAAGTGTGGCTGAAATCGCTGCCTGTGCTTATCATCGCTGTGGTGACGGTTGTTATATTATTCATCCTTGCATGGCGCGGAGGTCGTACGTATTGCAACACCATCTGTCCTGTAGGAACAGTATTGGGTTTTGTATCTCGTTTCTCGCTGCTGAAGATCCGTATTGATGAAGATAAGTGTATCAAGTGTGGTCTATGTGCGAAGAATTGTAAGGCTTCGTGCATCGACTTCAAGAATATGAAGGTGGACTATAGCCGCTGTGTGGATTGCTTCGATTGCATCGGAAAATGCAAGAAGGGAGCGATAAGCTATACCCCGGCCCCCTCTAGCTCCCCCAAGGGGGAGGATAAGGGGCGTAGGGAGTTCCTTGCTACCTCTGCTATAGCGCTTGGCACGATTGCCTTAGAGGCTCAGGCGAAGAAAGTGGATGGTGGTTTAGCTGAGATTGAAGACAAGCAGGTGCCGGAGCGGAAGACGAAAGTAGTGCCTCCTGGAGCATTGAGCATTAAGAATCTAGAGGATCATTGTACAGGTTGCCAGCTGTGTGTGTCGAAGTGCCCGAACGATGTGCTGCGTCCATCTATAGACCTGATGCACCTGATGCAACCTGAGATGTCGTTCGAGCGTGGCTACTGTCGTCCTGAGTGTACGGCTTGCGGTGATGTATGTCCGACGGGTGCCATCCGTCCGATTACGAAGGAGGAGAAGACTGCCATCAAGGTGGGTCATGCTGTGCTGATCAGAAAGAACTGTATCGCTGTGACGACTGATGACGGCTGTGGCCTTTGTGCTACGAAATGTCCGGCAGGTGCGGTGATGATGACGACCGTAGAGTATGAGGAGAAGAGTGTGTATGCACCTGTGGTGGACGAAGAGAAATGTATAGGATGTGGAACTTGCGAGCATTTGTGTCCCGCTCGTCCGTTCGCTGCCATCTATGTCGAGGGACATGAGATACACTCTATTAGTTGAGAGTTTATAGTTTAGAGTTAAGAGTTGGTAATGGATAGACGAGAATTCATAAAGAAACTGGGACTTGGTGGCGCTACTATCGGAGCAGCTGCCGTAGTGGGCTGCAAGGGTGGTTCGCAAGGTGAAGTAGGCAGTTCACTGTCGGATATCCCCAAGGGCAAGATGACCCTGAGAGAGAATCATAACAGTGGCGACAAGGTATCGATTCTAGGCTACGGATGTATGCGCTGGCCAACGAAGAAGGGGAAGGATGGTAAGGAAGAGATGGATCAGGAGCGTATCAACGAATTGGTAGATACCGCGTTAGAGTATGGTGTGAACTATTTCGATACCTCACCTGTATATTGTCAGGGAATGTCGGAACATGCTACAGGTATCGCATTGAGCCGTCATCCACGTGAGTCGTACTATATTGCTACAAAGATGTCGAACTTCTCGCCTGATACCCAGACTAAAGAAGGTGCGATTGCAATGTATGAGAATTCGCTGAAGGAATTGCAGACCGATTATATTGACTATATGTTGCTGCACGCCATTGGCGGCAGTATGGAAGAATACCAGAAGCGATTCGTTGATACGGGTATTCTGGATTATCTGATGAAGGAGCGTGAGGCTGGAAGGGTGAGAAACCTCGGATTCTCGTTTCATGGTCAGCAATCGGTATTCGACGAGATGATGGCATTGCACGATACCATTCATTGGGATTTTGTGCAGATTCAGATGAACTACCTGGATTGGTATCATGCTAATGAGATGAACTCATTCAACGTAGATGCTAGCTATCTGTATAATGAACTAACGAAACGCGATATCCCTGTGGTGATTATGGAACCGCTTCTCGGTGGACGTCTGTCGAAAGTGAACGGAAATGTGCTGAGAATGCTGAAGGCGAAGGAACCGGACATGACTGCTGCTTCGTGGGCATTCAGGTATTGTGGTTCATATCCCAACGTACTGACAGCTCTGAGCGGTATGACCTATATGGAGCATCTAGTGGACAACCTTCATTCGTATTGTCCGCTGAAACCGCTGACAGAGGAGGAACGCACTTATCTGGAAGATGATGTGGCAAATGAAATTCTGAAATATCCGACCATCCCTTGTACCGCCTGTCAGTATTGTATGCCTTGCCCGTACGGATTGGACATCCCAGGTATCTTCGCACATTACAACAAATGCATCAACGAAGGCCTGATGCCTTCATCGACCCAAGATCCTGAGTACCAGAAACTGCGTAGAGCATTCCTGGTGGGGTATGACCGCAGTGTGCCGAAGTTACGTCAAGCTAATCATTGCATCGAGTGCTGTCGCTGTCTGGAACATTGTCCGCAGAAGATAGAGATTCCGACGGAGATGCACAAGATTGATGAGTATGTGGAGAAACTGAAACAAGGACTGGAATTATAAATATAAGTTGATAGTTTAAAGTTTATAGTTAGTTGAAAGTTAAAAGTGAATAGTTAATAGTTTAAATAAAGAGAATATGATTATTCAACCATTATTGTTCGGCACGTTCGGATTGCAGGAAATCCTGATTATCGCACTTGTTGTGTTGTTGTTTTTTGGTGGAAAGAAGATACCTGAGTTGATGAAAGGACTTGGAAAGGGAGTCCGTTCGTTCAAGGAAGGTATGAAGGAAGTAGATCCGACGGACGAAATAAAAAATGACGAAGCAGAAGAGAAGAAAGAGTGAGTAACGAACCGGTAACATTTTGGGACCACTTGGATGCGTTGCGCAGCGTTTTCATCCGGATTGCTGTGGTGACCTTGGTGTTTGGTGTCTTGGCGTTTTGTTTCAAGGAACCGTTGTTTGCTGTGGTGTTAGGACCACAAGACGGTGACTTCATCACCTATCAATTGTTCAGCAGGTTGGAGGTGTGGTTTGCCACGATGATAGGTAGCGATATGACAGGCATTGAGACCGCATCTGATTTTCATGTGCAGCTCATCAACACAGAGTTGGCTCAGCAGTTCATCATCCACATGAAGGTGGCCATCTATGCCGGATTGATAGTGGCCTCGCCATACGTTATCTATCAGATCTTCAAGTTTGTGTCGCCTGCCTTGTATGAGAATGAACGAAAGTATGCTGTCCACTTGGTGTGTGGTAGTTATGTGATGTTTATGTTGGGTGTGCTGTTCAGCTACTTCATCATCTTCCCTTTCACGTTCAGGTTTCTGGGTACTTATAAGGTGGCCGATTTTGTAGAGAACACCATTACGTTGGAGTCGTATATATCGACCCTTGTAGCCCTGACGTTGGTGCTGGGTGTTATCTTTGAAATGCCTGTGATGAGTTGGATATTGGCAAAGATGCGACTGCTGAAGCATTCGTATATGACTCGCTATCGGAAGCATGTTATCGTCGGCATCTTGATTCTCGCCGCCATCATCACTCCAACATCGGATGCTTTTACGTTGATGCTCGTATCTATCCCGATGTGGATGCTATACGAATTGAGCATTCTGATTGTCAAGGTCACCAACAAAGCATGAACGGTGTAGTTTTTTTTGATTTTTTTTGTCATTATATAAAATAGGTGTAACTTTGCATGCGGAAGATGTCTGTGGACATCGATGGAAAGAGATTCAAGTGCAAGAATAAAAGAAAATGGTATCGATAG
>JAGAAL010000063.1 GCA_017615245.1 Bacteroidaceae bacterium | reverse complement strand
TTCGCTGAGTTCGCTGGTGAGGACGCTTTCACCGTTCATATTGATGATGTCGAAATTGAAATCTACTGCCTCGCTGGCTTCCTCGATGATGCTGAGGATGCACTGGTTGGTCGTGCGGTCGAATCCGAGACCTACTTCCATGTTCGTTGTTACGGGTGCGTAGTACACTGTTGAGTTCTGAGCGTTTGCACTTAAACTTGCGATGAGACTTGCGATTGCGATTACTAATGACTTCATAATTTGTTTCCTTTCTTAATTTTTAGTTTGTTATTTATTTTTTGTTTTTAAATGCTTGTTTTGTGGAGGCCTGTTTCTAAACCTCGTACATCTCTTTGATTCCGTAACCGCAAAATCGATTAAATTCACAATTCCTAAACGTGATAGGGTTTTCCCTACCTGTATGGGGAGTGTTTCCCTCCGCCTCCGATTCCACACCTTGTTTATATATAAGGAATTTAGTTTCGCAAGCGCAACTTATTAGGCTCTGAAGGGGAGTTATAGAGAAGTTAAAGGGCCGAATGTTTTGTAAACACCCTGTATCTTTCCCCGTCAATCCTTATAGGTTTTTACTGGTGAGTCAAATAGTTCTTGAATTTACGCAGAATTCGTTGGGTTTGGAGCCTAAATTCAAGGCGAATTTAGGCTCCAAACTCTCAGCTTTCAACATCCCGAACTTTTGATTACACTATATTGTCAAATAATGATGTTTTTTATTTGAATCGATTCAAACGATCAATCGAGTCGATTCATTTTTTGAACACCTCCTTTGTTTACAATAAACAAGGCGGGAAGCTGCATGTTGCAGTTCCCCGCCTTGTTTTTTCAGCGTCGGTTGTTCAGCCACTTTTCGAGGGTGGAGAGCATCTCGTTGCGATAGGCAAACCATTGTCCAAATCCATAGCCGTGACCACCGTTGGGGTAGATGAAGAGGGCGCACTCGTTTCCTGCCTGCTTCATGGCGGTGTAGTATGCTACTGCGTTGGTGACAGGTGGCACGAGGTTGTCGTCGCTTGAGAGGACGAGGAAGGCTGGTGGGGTCTCACGTGGTTTCACTTGGAGGTTGGTTGAGAACTCACGTACCAGATTGGCATCTTTCAGTCCTTCTTTGCCGAGGAAGTTTTCGCATGAGTTCTGGTGTGACACTTTCTCATCCATCGAGATAACGGGGTAGAAAAGGATTGAGAACTTCGGGCGTATAGATGGATCTGATTTCGTTGAGATGACTGATGCCAAGTGTCCGCCGGCTGAGAAGCCCATGATACCTACCATCTGCGGGTTGATGCCCCATGCGGTGGCTGAATCGCGTACGATGGTGAAGCCTTTCTCTACATCACCGATAGGGATGGTGCGGTCGCCTTTTGGCATACGGTAGTTGACCACGAAGTAGGCGATGCCGTGTTCGTTCATCCAACCTGATGCTAAAGTACCTTCGTGGGAGTTCGACAGTACTGAGTATCCGCCGCCAGGGATACCGACAACTGCTTTACCGTTTGGTTCCTTAGGCAGGAAGCATACCATCTGTGCAGAACCGTCGGGTGTGATGTTCAGGGTAAATTCACGTGCTGTCTTGTCGCTTTTCTGCTGTTGCTGTCCCATTCCCATTCCGAACATGCCGAAGCCTTGAGCCATTGCTGTCGTTGAGAAAAGTGCAAAAACGCAGAAATGTAAAAATGCAAATCGTTTCATAATGTTTTAGTTTTTGTTTATTAAAAGTTTTATGTTGTTATAGTTGCGTCTAAAGTCTAACGCGTATTATTTCTTCCGATGGAGTATGGGATGTTTTGCCCATTTGGGGTTGTTGTCGAGGATGGCGTTCAGTTCTCCCTCTATGAGTTCTGGGAAACAATAGACAATCCATGCTGCATAAATGTTGTCCTTGTTTTCACGCAACTGCTCTTTGGCAATGATCTTCTGCTGTTCCAGCATTCCGTTGCGTATGCTTTCGCCTCTTCTCATGGCTTCACGCCATTCCTCCGGATTGTCGGAGAACACATCGATATGGAACCCCTCTGGGCTGGCACGCTTGATTTCTTGACAAATACCTTGCAATGTCTGCGACTGCTTCGACCCTTCGATCCTACCTTGGCTCATATCGACGGTGATATGCTTACTATCTGGGATGATGACAAAAGCACTACGTTCGGGCCATTCCTTATAATCGTGCAGACGTATGAATGCATCGCGGTCGACCTTGAGCGTTACTGAGAACTTGCCATCCTTGATAGGAAGCAGTTGTGCGTTCGCTGTATCTTCGTTGATGATGAGATATAGTTTGGTTTGACTTGGCCACGTCGTCCCGTCGATGGTCACTTTCACTTTCTTTGCCTGTAAGGTTACTACTGATAGTGTGGCAATTAAAATGAATAATAATCTTTTCATAAGTTTTGTTTTGGTAATGTTTCTGATTAATCTGGTTCGTCATCGTCGGTTGTGGTTTGTCTGATAACATTCACCACAGGGTTTTTCTCCTGCTCTTGAACTTTAACAGGCTCCTGAGCTTTGGCTGGTTCTTGTGCCTTTACGGGTTCCTGCTTATTTTCCTTAAGGGTAGGGAGTTCTTCCTCAGGTTCCTCTGCTGGCTTTGCTTCCGGTTCCGTTGTTACTTTTGTTTCTGCTTGTGATGAGTCTGCCGAATCAACTTCTTCTACAGGTTCCTGCTTACCACCCTCAAGAATGGTGGACTCTTCCATTGGTTGTGCCTTTGGCTCCTCGGTGACGGTTTCCTGCAGGGTAGTGCCATATGTGGTTCGGAGAACACGGAACTCGGTGCGGCGGTTGATGGCGTTACAGATTTCCTGCTCGTCGTCTTTCAGTTTCATGATATAGGCTTCGGTGAGGGTATCGCCTTCGTGGAGGAACGGATATGTTTCTGCCAGTCGGCGGCGCACTACCTTGGGTCGGCTCTCACCATAGCCTACAGGACTGAGTCGATCGGCTTTGATGCCATGAGCAATAAGGTAGTTGACAACGGACTCAGCACGTCGCTGCGAGAGTCGCTGGTTGTATGCATCGTCGCCTTTGTAGTCGCAATGTGCGGCCAACTCGATGGTAACGCTCGGATTTTCGTTCATCATAACGACAAGACTGTCGAGTGCCAGTGTCGACTCTTCGGTGAGGGTGGCACGGTCGAATTCATAGAAGATGTTGTTGATGAGCACCGGAACGTTGATAGGCGGCAGAGGGAACTGCATGATATATTCCACACTCTCCGTTGAAGGTTCGGTGCTGATTTCCTGCTTGACGTTGAGATAGCCTTTGCAGGTTCCGAGGAACACATAGTCGACACCTGGTGTGAGCACCATGGTGAACGAACCGTCGCCACGGACGCTGAGTTTCTCGTTTGTGCCATCGTTACCCACTACATAAACAAGTGCTGCTGGCAGTTCGAAACCATCGCGCTCGTATAGCCAACCTGTGACGGTCTGCATGATTTCGGGACATTCGAAGCTGTAGATGTTCTCCCAACCCTTATTCACATCGCCACGACTTGAACTGAAGTAACCGCGGTTGTAGATGCCCTCGAACGTCATGCCAAAGTCGTCAGCACTGCTGTTGAGCGGGTATTGCTGGTTTTCGACAATCCAACCTTGCAGGCTGTCGGGCGTTGCTTTGAAAATGTCCAAACCTCCCATTCCCGGATGTCCGTCGGATGAGAAATAAAGGTCACCATTGGGGCGGAATGCAGGGAACATCTCGTTGCCAGGAGTGTTAATGGGTCGTCCCAAATTCTCCACTCCGCCGAAACCTTCCTTCGTGATACGGGTGCGCCAGATGTCGTAACCGCCTATGCCGCCTGGCATGTCGCTGACGAAATAGAGCCACACACCGTCAGGGCTGACAGCGGGATGGGCATACGATGACAAGGTGTCTTTACTGATTTCGCATTTCGTCGGCTGCCCCCAAGTTGCGTCTTGACGGGTCGAACGGAAGATTTCTGCATAACGAGGGTATGAGGGGTCGGTGCTGCAGCGGGTGAAGTACATTGTTTTGCCATCGGGCGAGATGCAACTTACACCTTCGTCGTATTCTGAATTGATGCCCGACTCAATAGGCTCTGGCTGCTTCCATTTCTTGCTTTCATCCTTCTTAGCATAGAACATATCAGAATATTTTACGCCTGAAATGCCGCTGAGGTCATCGCCTGTCGCATCCTTGCGGGTGGAAGTGAACAGCATCTGGTCGGAGTCGTCGCCAAAGAGCATAGGGGAGTAGTCGGAACGTGAAGAATTGAACAGCGCTTCTTTCTTTACGGTGTAAGCATTCGGGTTGGCTTTCCACTGTGGCGCTAAGTCACATGACTGCAAGCCATTCAAAGCCAGTTCGTTGTTCTGGTCAATGTCTAAGTAGGATGTGAAACTTTCGCGTGCGCCCTTGTAGTTTGCCAGTTTCAATTGCTGGAAACCCAGATGGAGCAGGGCGGTGGAATCTGTGTGATGATAGCGCACGGCATTCTGAAACGCCTGCATCGCCTTCTGAGGATTGTTGATATGCTCGTAGCACAGACCCATGCGGAACGCACGGTCGGCACGTAATGCTTTTTCTTTTGTAGGAATACGCTGGTACGACTTCTTGTACTGCAGTGCTGCCTGATAATATTCGCCCATTGCATAGAACTGCTCGCCCTTCTTAAAGCTGATGTTCTCGTTGCTGCAAGCCAGGCAGAACAACATCGTCGTCAATATGATGAGTATATAGAGTCTCGTTCGCATATTACTATAAACGTAAAAACTCTGTTTTTATTGTGTAAACAGCGAAACAAAAATTGCCCGAACCGAAGTACGGGCAATTTAGCTATTATATCTCTCCCCCTCGGGGGGCATTGCTAAATAGGGCAATGCTTGCGACGACGGAAGGTTTATCTTCCCAAAGGAGTTACGCAAAGCGTTCCTTTCGGAGAGGGGTTTCTTACTTCACAAATATCTTCTTGCCATCAATGATATTCATACCCTTCTGTGGAGCAGCCAACTTCTGACCTGCGAGGTTGTAGATACCCTTAGCAACAGTCTTAACGCTGAGGTCGTTGATTGCCTCAGGAATGGTTGGTCCGTAATAGATGAGGTGAATATAGTTGATGTTCATGTAGTCGTTTGTAATGTATTCAGGCTTGTCAATACCGAGTGTGAGCTTGCCGTCCTCAGGTACGTTGATTTCGATGCTGGTTTTGTAGTAACCTGCTTCGAACCAAGCTACATAAGCACCAGTGTTGTAAGGAGCGTACAAGGTCTGACCATTCAGTGTAATTGTATTTGCTCCTGAACTAGCCAGACTTTCTTCAAGTGCATATTCACTGTTGCGGTGCAGATAACCGATAACAGTCGTGTCAGAAGTAGTACCGAATACCCATGCTCTCTTGTCGCCTTCTGGATCGGCCTCATAGCGAGATGCATCGCCTGCGCAGTCACCTGCACGATAAGCACCCTGAGCCTCAATTACATACTTACCAGCAGGCAGACCTACAACTGTCTGATAGAGGTGAGAAGCAGCACCGAATGAACTGAATGTGTTCTGCTTGTAGCCGTTGCAAGAACCACGGTCCCAACCAGGAACGTTCTTGTCGGAGTTACCTGTATCCTGATCGAGGTCTGGGTTGATGAGCACGCAAGAATAGTCGATAGGATTCTCCTCTGATGCCTCGCCTTCAGGTAACTTGAATGAAGTAACGGCGCGACCAGCTGCTGTAAGCAAAGCGCGGCACTCAGCGTCGGTCTGGCAACCGGTCATTTGAACTGCCATCAGGTCGTTCATCAGCTGCTGAGCCTCTGCAATCTTATCAGCAGGTGCTGTACCTTCGTTGTCGAGGATAGCAGTGTTGAGCAACTCGAGTGTTGCATCAATTTCTTCATGTAACTTAGCAGAAGCCTTGGCTTCTTCAATGGTAGTGAAGAAGTTGCCGATGCAAGCCATGATGTTGTCCTCGTTAGCTGCTTTCACAGCTGTGATAGCATTATTCATGTTGTCGCGAGCTTCTTTTGACATGATAACGTCCTCGAGAGCGTCAGCTTCTTCCTGCAGCTTATCGGTTACCATAGCAACAGCCTCTGGATCAACACCGGCATAGTAGAGGTGGAAGTTGTCGAAGGTAGAGTAGCAAGCATCACGTGGAGCAGATGGTTCACGTACGCCGAATGTCAATTTACCGTCGTCGAGTACATAGCCGTAGATAGTGTTGAGGTAGAGTTCCTTCTTGTCACCGAATGCCTTTGCGATGTCGGCACTACTTGCTGGTGCCCACTTGCCTTCCTCGAACTGATATGAACCGCTGCTGAGTTCCTGATCGTAGTAGTCATCGAATGCGTTCAAGAGTGGAACAGAGAAGTTATTCAGGTAAACTTCTGCACAAATGTCACCTACTTCACCTGCTACATACTCTTCGTAAGCAGTGCTCTCGCTGGCGGTACGATAATAACCCTGAACGGTCAGTTTATAGATACCAGGCTTCAAACCTGTGATGGTTTGGTAGCAGTCATAAGTAGTGTGGTAAGCTGTGACAACAGGGTTGCCTGTGTTCATGGCCTTCACGTCAGCTGAGTTCTTAGGATCCCAGGTCCAACCTACATTACCCTTGTTGAAATCAGGATTGAAAATGAGGGCAGTTACCTCATCGCCTTGCTTCTCGTTTTCTGCGATGTATTGAGCTACCTTGTCATAGATAACGCTTCCGATATTTTCGCAGAAGGCTGCATCAGCAGTACCATCTTCGTATGCACTTTCCATTACCATGAGGTCGTTACCGAGTATTTCGGCCAAATCTGGGAATGATGCCTCAAGTGCTTCCTGATAATCATTGATGTCAGCGATGGCTGCACTCAGTTTCTCATAATCCTTAACAGAAGCAACGAGTGCATTATAAGCGGTCTTCAAAGCTGCAATCTGCTCTTCGAAGCCTTCAGCAGTGTTCTTCGACTTGCTCATTTCTTCAGCAAATGCTTCCTTCACCTCGCTGTTTGCAAAGACATCATCGAGGTCGGGATATTCACCTTCGTATTGTTCTACGAGACCTTCGAGAACTGGCTGGTTAGGATCGGTTACTTCACCGTAATAAGTGAGTTTGAAGTTGTCGGCAGCAATCCAGCTTGCAGTTGTTGATTCGGTGAGGAATCCAAGTTCGATATCTGCTTGTTCGTTGAGGGCAAATGTGATTTCGAAGTGCTGTGGCTTTTGGTCTTCGGTTGCAACATCACGACGGTTCTCTTTCTCACCGCTCTTCACATACATATAAACACCTGTTACAGTTGGTGCACCTGCCTTCTGGAATACCGCGATAGCATCGCAAGCAATCTTATACTTACCTGCCGGCATGTTCTTGACAATGGTGTACATCTTACCGTCACCCAATTTGTTGGCGTCGACGTTGTAAGTAGGACGCCATGCCTGGATGAAGTTGCTGATAGCTACTTCTCCGTTCTGATAGCTGTCGCCTTGATAACCGCTTGCACTGGCTGAACCTATATCAACCGTCCAACCTGTAGCATCACCTGTCTCGAAGTCTGGGTTCGTCATGAACGATGTTGCATCCTTAGGATCTGAGTTGGAAGCACCAACGAGTTCAGTACCGATTCTATAATTGTAAACATCTTCCTGCAACTGGAGGTTAGCAGCGTCAAGCTGTTCTGCAGATGAGCTGGTATTGTTGTAAACAGCTTCTGCTGCTGCAACGTTAACTTCTGGATAGTTTTCCTTCACTGATGCAATATAATCACCCAACTTAACTGCTGAGTTGTAGTTGGCTACAGCGGTCTGATATGCATCGTATGTTGCCTCTGGGATAAATGCCCATGTGATGCAGGCATCCGGGATTTTATCGTCTGACAATACGTCAATCATTGGTGTGAGGGCCTTACGATTGTCTTGAACATAGTCTTCGTCATAGATATCGAATCCCATGAACGAAACATCCTTCAGCTCTGTCATCTCAGATGTAAATGCTGCTGTGTTGCTTTCGGAAACACGGAATTTGTAGATGTTGCCACCTTCTTTAATCATTTCCCAAGCAGGGTAGTTATCAGCTTGGTTGGCATAGTCAACAAACATGTTGCGTTCGTTTACAGCAAACACTTTTTGCCATTTACTGTCGTGCCAGTTGGTGATGTAAACAGACTTGCCGTCCCATGCAGAGCCTTCAACCTCATACTTTTCTACAAACAGTCTGTGACCTGTAGAACTGATGACAGCATGGGTGTTCCATGTCTGGCCTGTGTGATTGTCGGCTCGACCATTTGTCAGGAAGCCGTCACCTTCGATGTTGTAGAGGTAATAGTAAGTCGTGTCGCCTACTGCTTCAGTCGACAACTTCACATCAGCATAGTCTGCAGAAGTGATTTTCGGAGTCACCCATCCCTGTGCAAACATCATCGTCGCCAAGAATGACATCACTCCTAACAATAAGAATCTTTTTCTCATAATTGCTTGGTTTTAATTAGGTTGATATTAAGTATTAATTCTAATTTGTCACTTTCTAAGTGGCAAAGTTAGATAAAAAACTTTAGATTGCAAGCGAATCAGCATGTTTTTTATAAAAAAACATCAAAAAAACTTACAAAGAAGACAATATGAATAGCTACGATTCCAAAAAAGCGCAAAAAAGATGTGAAGCAGAACTCCACATCTTTCTATCTGTTTATCAAATTATCGAGGCTTTTTAACCTTTCATACTTTTGACGATATCAAGTGTATCGGTGGCAATCATCAGCTCTTCGTCGGTAGGGATGACGCAAACTATGACTTTACTGTCAGGGGTGCTGATGATATCTTCTGTAGCACGAACGGAGTGGTTTTTGTCTCTGTCGATCTTTACACCCAGGAAGTCTAAACCATTTGTGGCTCCTTCACGAACTTCCCATTGATTCTCTCCAGCACCGCCAGTGAAGAGAATGATGTCGACACCACCCATTGCTGCGGCATATTGCCCGATATACTTCTTAATGCGATAAGTGTACATTTCCTTTGCCAAACGAGCTTTGTCGTTACCTGCTTCAATGGCTGCGAGAATATCGCGGAAGTCGCTTGATGCTTCACTCACACCAGCAAGTCCTGACTTCTTGTTGAGTAGGTTGCTGATGCCTGCAGTGTCGAGACCTAGTTTGTCCATTAGGAATGTTACTGCGCCTGCGTCAATATCACCGCTACGGGTACCCATAATCAAGCCTTCAAGTGGTGTCAAACCCATGGAAGTGTCAACACATTTTCCGTCTTTCACAGCTGCGATGGAAGCTCCATTACCGATGTGGCATGTAATAATCTTCTTGCCTTCGGGTTTCACACCGAGATACTCGCAGACACGCTGACTGACGTAACGATGGCTGGTTCCATGGAAACCATAACGACGTACACCGTATTTGGTATAGAGTTCGTATGGAAGGGCATACATGTAGGCATAGTCGGGCATGGTTTGATGGAATGCAGTGTCGAACACACCTACTTGTGGGACATCAGGCAAACAAGCCTTCACGGCATTCACACCTTTGATGTTAGCAGGATTATGGAGTGGGGCCAGGTCGTTGCAACTTGCAAACACTTCCATTACTTCGTCATTCAATAACACGCTTTTGTTGAATTTCTCTCCTCCGTGAACCATGCGGTGACCTACAGCGTCAATTTCGTTCAGCGAATTCAGCACAGCGGTTTTGCCTTCGGTCAGACATTTGAAGATGAGTTGTACACCAGCCGTATGTTCTGCAATTGGTTGGTTAATCTGAATCTTCTCTCCGTTGAACTTTACTTTGATAAATGAATCTGGCAATCCAATCTTCTCGATACCACCAGATGTGATGACCGACTTATCGGTCATGTCATACAATGCATATTTAATGGAACTGCTACCGCAGTTCAAAACTAAAATTTTCATATATAAATATTCTCTATACTCTATACTCTAAACTCTCAACTTTAAACTTTCAACTTTATTTGGCATCCATTGCCTGACATGCAGTGATGGCAACCATTTTGTAGATATCATCGACAGAGCATCCGCGGCTTAAGTCATTAACTGGACGCGCAATACCTTGGAGGATAGGACCGATGGCATCAGCACCGCCAAGACGCTGCACGAGTTTGTATGCGATATTGCCTACTTCGAGACATGGAACAACCAGTACGTTGGCCTTACCGGCGATGTCACTGCCTGGTGCTTTTTTCTGTCCTACGCTTGGTACGAGTGCTGCATCGGCTTGCAATTCACCATCAATCTTCAACTCAGGATTGAGTTCTTTGGCCAGACGTGTTGCTTCTACGACTTTGTCGACAACTTCATGTGCTGCGCTTCCTTTGGTTGAGAAGCTAAGCATAGCGACACGTGGGTCGGCAAATCCAGCGACGCTTTTAGCGGTCTGAGCGGTACATACAGCAATTTGTGCCAGTTGGTTGGCGTCGGGCATTGGCGTAACAGCTACGTCGCCGATAACCAACACACCATCTTCTCCGTATTGTGGTGTTTGGGTAATCATAAGCATCGCACCACTGACGCATGTGATACCAGGTGAGCATTTGATGATTTGCAGGGCAGGACGAAGTGTGTCGCCCGTGGTTGATAATGCACCACTGATTTGTCCGTCGGCATCGCCGCTCTTGATGATGAGACAACCGAAGTAGAGTGGGTTGAGTACCTGCTCACGCGCTTTCTCAATCGTCATGCCTTTCTTCTGTCGAAGTTGGAACAGCAGCTGCGCATATTCCTCGGTCTTCTCAGAGGTGGCAGGATCGATGATGGTGGCTTTGTCGATGTGGGTTAAGCCTAAAGACGTTGCGTATTGTTTGATTTCATCGGGATTACCGATGAGTATAATGTCGGCGATATCGTCGGCAAGAACGCGGTCGGCTGCGGTAATGGTTCTCTCTTCCATGCTTTCAGGAAGGACGATGCGCTGTTTGTTCGACTTGGCGCGTTCGATGATTGATTCGATTAATGACATATCTTTTTTGTATTAATGATTATACACGAATGATTACAGACCGGTCTTGAAGACGCGGATGACAGCGGAATTGAAGCCTGCATGATCCATTTCGTTCAATCCCTTGATGGTGTAGCCGCCAGGGGTGGTGACGCGGTCGATGGCCTGCTCGGGGTGTTCGCCAGTCTGATGGAGAAGTTCGGCTGCGCCCTTCATTGTCTGGATGGCAATCTTGAGGGCATCGGGTGGGTAGAACCCCATCTCCACACCTGCTTCAGTCTGCACACGGAGGAATCGCATGACGTATGCGATGCCGCACGATGCCATCAGCATACCTGGACCGACCAGTTTCTCTGGGCACACGAAGGTGTCGCCCACAATCTTGAACAGTTCTTCAACTTTATTTATATTAGGAGTATTGGTTTCGGAGTTGTCGGCAGTGCTGATGAAGGTCATGCTCTCGCAGAATTCGGCCGCGATATTTGGTATGACATAGAACAATGATGGCTGTTCGCATTGATGTGCTTGCAGCATTGCTTCGAGTTGTTCGAGTGTGACACCTGCTGCGAGTGATACCAGAATCTGTGTGCTTTTCAGATTTGCTTTGATGTCATTGATGACAGTATCTACCTGCCAAGGCTTGACAGCGATAATGATGATGTCGGCATCTTTGATGGCTTGTGCATCGTCGGTAAGGATCTCGATGTTCGGGCAGTCGTCCTTAATCTTGTTCAGTTTGTTCATGTGTACGCCTGACACTGTGATGTTGATGTCTTTTCCTTTCTTGCTCCAACCTCTAACGAGCGCGCCTCCGATGTTTCCGGCTCCGATTACTGTTACGTTCATAATGATATGTGTTTGATTTTTGTACAAAGGTACAAATAATTTGCAATTTACGGATTTACTATTTGCTTTTTTCTTCATTTTTAAACTATTAAACCATGAAACAAGTAAACTTTTTCGTATTTTTCAGGTAAAAACTCATATTTTTCATTTTTCGTTTTTTACTTTTCGTTTTTATTTACTACCTTTGCACCCGCAAAAGAATTAGATTATTATTCATTAAACAAAAAGAGAACTATGGCATACGTTATTTCAGACGATTGCGTTATGTGTGGAACATGCGCAGGTGAATGTCCATCAGAAGCTATTTCTGAGGGCGACGGCAAGTATGTGATTGACCCAAATGCTTGTGTTGATTGTGGTACTTGCGCTGATGCTTGTCCTACTGGTGCAATCAATCCAGGAGAATAAAGTAGCAATTACTTTTACGACTCAATGCCATCAGCTGTTCACAGCTGGTGGTTTTTTTTGAGTTGCAGGCAATAAATCCGCGTTTTTTGCGTTTTATAGGTATGAGATATAAGAAAACACATCGTTTTTCGGGCATTATTATGCCGATGTTGTTGCTTACCGTTGCTCTCGGTTTGTGGGGCTGGGGTGGTGTGGCATCGGCTCAGCGGCGTAAGGTGATGAACCGTCCTTATATTGATCAACGTCTTTACCATTATGGTTTCCTGGCAGGTCTGCATACACAGGACATAGAGTATGTGAACAATGGTTACATCGATGAGAATGGGAATCAGTGGTTTGCCGATGTGCCAAATTACGACTTGGGTTTCACGGTTGGTATTCTCGGTGAGTTGAAGTTGCATAACAACATTGCGCTTCGCGTGATTCCGTCGATGCATTTTGGCGAGAAGAATACTTGGTTCTACAATCAGACAACGGGCGAGCATCAGATTCAGAACATGAAGTCGACGTATATCTCGGTTCCTATTGACTTGAAGTTTACGGCCGATCGTTTCAATAATTATCGTCCGTATGTGATGTGTGGTGTAAATCCGATGTATGACTTGACGGTGAAGAAGCAGCGTCAACTCTTGCTGAAGCCGTTCGATTGTTTCGTCGAAGTGGGCATGGGATGTGACTTCTATCTGCCGTTCTTCAAGTGTATTCCAGAGCTGAAGTTCTGCTTTGGCTTGATGAATGTCATCAATCACAAGCGTAATGACCTGACCGATCCAGCGATGATGAGGTATACCGACGGAGTGGATAAGGGTAAGAACAAGATGATAGTGCTGACGCTATATATAGAATAGAACTTATTATTCCAAGTATTTGCTGAAGTCTACGGTGCGGACTTCAGTTTTTTTCTTTTCCGGTTTTGCTTTCTCTGCTTTTGGCTTCTCTTCCTTTACTTTCTCTGTCTTTGCTTTTTCTGGTTTCGCGGCCTTGGTCTTCGGGGTCTTCACCTTCTTTGTTTTTTTCGATGATGCCGATGCTGATGGAGCAGAAGATGTACCAGTAAAGTGTTGACGGACGGCGGCGATGATAGCATCACGCGATGGACGTTCGGTGATGGTGGCTGCTTCTTGCACTGGTGTGCTTTCATTTCCGAATCGGTCAACTGCGGTGACAGCATAGAAACTTTTGGTGAGGGCGCGGCCGGCGATGGTATATTGGGTCGTTGGAATACGTTGTGCAAGGAGGTTCTCAGGGCGGGTGATGTCGACGGGGTAGTGGTTGCTACCGTAGATATTGAAGTGGACGATGGGCCAGCGGCCGTCGGTGAGTGGCTCGTTGAAATTCCAACTGATGATGCCGTCCTTGTATTTCAGGTTGGTGGGTTGAGAGGGGGCGGTGGTGTCATCGCTCCATGTCATGGGTGTAGTGAGTGCGGGGTAGGGGAAGAATTCCTCGCATGTGGCATCGTAGATTCCTTTGACGTTACGGGTGAGGAATTCGCTGCGGTAGAATGCGATGCCTCCGATGCCAGTGTTACGTGCTGTGTGCATCTCGGCGCGGACGTCGTTGAGTTGCCATCGGCCTTCGCGTGGGTCGAGGAAGTAAATGCCGAGGCCAGGGACGACGGGGTGTCCGTAGCTGTTTTCTGCCCAGTTGTAAATGAAAGGGTAGAAGTGGTCGCCGAGGAAGTACATCATGGGGAAGAGCATGTCTTGGATGTTGTCGCGTAACCATGCTTGCGGATCTTGGTAGACACCGTCGTAGCAGTCCCATCCGCCTGTGCGATAGCGGGTGAGGTTGCGGTACTTCCCAATGGGACTGCTGCTGAGCTTTACCCATGGTTTGACGGCTTTCACTTCATCGTGGATACGGCGTACGATGCGGGTGATGTTCTCGCGTTTCCAGTCGGCTTTGGTCATGCCCGAACGGGCTTTGTATAGGTTGTCATCGCTGAATCTGTAGGACGATTCTGGGTAGCGGATGTAGTCGAGGTTGATGCCATCGACATCGTAGCGCTCAGTGATTTCGCGGGCTATCGAGGCAATGTAATCGGCCGTTTCAGGTTGTCCTGGTATCATGAATACTTCGCCACCCACAGTTTTGGTGAGGGTTGGATGGTGGCGAGTGACTGACATGGTGCCGTAGCTGCGTTGACGCTGCGAGGTGCCGAGGGGAATGCTGACGAGCCATGCGTGGAGTTCCATGCCGCGGCGGTGGCATTCGTCGATGGCGAAAGCCAGTGGGTCGTAGCTTGGTGCCCTGCCTGCCTTGCCGGTGATGGCTTCGTCCCAGGTCTCGATGTCGGAGGGGTAGATGACGCTTCCTCGGATACGTGTCTGTAGGATGACGACGTTGATGTTGGCCTGCTGCAGGCGGTCAAGTATGGTGCAGAGTTCCTGCTTCTGGCGTTCGGTCGATGCTGCGTCGGTGGCTTTGGTCCGTGGCCAGTCGATGCCTCCGATAGTGGCGAGCCACACGGCGCGCTCCTCATATTTCGGGTATTGGACGTCGTAAATGTTTTGGGCATTGGCTGCGAGGATTGCGGCCATGAATATGATGATGTATGCTATCTTTCGCATTGTAATCTGTAAATTTCGGTGCAAAGTTACAAAAAAATCATAATTTATAATTGATTTCACCGAACTAAAGTTTCATATTTCATAATTATTTTCTATCTTTGCACTATAATAATATATATAAGGTATGAAGAAATCCATTTGGCTTCCGTTGTTGTTGTTCTGTGCCGGTGCTGGCGTGTATGTCTATTCAGGCATCGAGTATAATGCATGGATGAGAAACTTATTGCTCATCATTGCTGACGTCGTCATCGTTGTGCTGCTGCACTTGGCGCTGAAGAAGAAGGAGGAACTGGAGGAGAATTAACGACAATTTTAAACCATAAGACAATGAAAAGACTTTTGATTATCGCGCTGCTCGCTGCAGCAACAACCAGTGCATTCGCACAGTTCACCAAGGACACGAAGTATGTAGGTGCATCGCTCTCGGGCCTGAACATCTCGATTACCGACAAGCGTCATCTGGCGCTCGATCTCGATGCCAAAGCAGGTTATTTCCTCAAGGATTATTGGATGCTCGAAGGTACACTTGGCTGGCACACGTCTCGTACTCATCTCGACCGTTGCGTCATTGGTGCCAAGGTTCGCTACACGCAGGTGGAGAACGGCCTTTACTATGCCGGCGGACTGCAGTACGTCCATGAGCGTAAATCGTGGAATGACCTTCAGCTCACTCCCGAGCTTGGCTATTGCTTCTATCTCAATCACTACGTTTCAATCGAACCAGCCATCTATTACAACATGAGTTTTACTGACTTCTCGAAGAAAAGCGAGTTCGGTCTGAAGATCGGCATCGGGTATTACTTCTAAAAAGATGAAAAGGAGCCGCACGGCTCCTTTTTTCATGTCTCATTGTTGTTGTTGAATCCGTCGGAGTGGTCCGACAGCAATTTCGGTGTCTCTTTTTCTTCGTCGGAGTGCTCCGACAGCGTTTCCAGTGTCTCTTTTTCTCTGTCGGAGTGGTCCGACAGCACCCTTATGGTTTACTTCACCTTAACCGTCCCTGTATAGAAGTCGGTGATGCCGATGATGGCACGGGTGCAGACGGGGCAGAAGTCCTCGACTTCGTTAATGTTCATGCGGCACACCTCGGCAGGGCGGTAGGCTCCGCGTGCCATGTAGCCGGCTCCCTCGAACACACCGACGCGCTGGGTCTTCGCATTCAGTTCGGCAACACTCATGCTGGTGCGTGCAGCAGCGACATTGGCGATGGTGGGTTGCGTCGGGATTGGTGTGCCAGGCTGGATGAGGTCTTTCCACTTCTTGTCGAAGTCCTTCAGCGTGGTGATGTTCGGCTCCCACGGCTCTGTGTCGGCAGGGTACCATTCTACATGGTTGTCACCGTAGTTGTATTCGTCGGCAAGTCCGGCATACGAGTGGCCGAACTCATGGACGAGCACCTGCTTGAACGTAGCGTGGTCGCTCGACGAGCACATCCACTGGTTGTAGATGCCACCGCCTCCGTAGCGAGGCGTGTTGATGAGCACAATGATATGTTCAAACGGTACACCGCTCAGTAGGTCGAAGAGTTTGTGAACAGATGAAGTGGTCAGGTAGCGGTCGGAGTAGAATGTGTCGTAGTGGGAACGAAGCACGGTGTCGTGCCAGATGCCTTTGCCAGGCTCTGATGGTCCGCTCTCGTTCGACACGGCACCGACTGCCATGACGTTGAAGCGGTTTTTCATGCTTTTGAACGGCTCGTGCGAGAAGATAGCGTCGGCAGCCCGCTCGCAGTCTTTCCAGAACTTGTCCATCTCGCTGGCGGTATATCCTTCGGCCACGATGGCGATGTCAACACACTGACTGAGGTTGCCGCTCTGCACGATATACTTGTATGGGATGCCATTCTCCCCGACGGGACGAATGAGGATGTCCTTGGGGTCGACGTGGTGAGTGAGCATGGCGCAGATTTTGTTATGATTGTCGGTCAGCGTCACGCGGATGTCAATCGGTCGCTTTGGGAACGGGATGTTGTAGCTGGCCTCGAACGCCCGCTTCATCTGCGTCGCCTCGGTCTCGTTGAGCCATTCCTGAAACAGAGTGGAGAAGGTGTGGACGAAAATCAGTCGGCCGCTTTCGCTGTCGAATACATTGATTTGAGCATTGCCTAAGAGGTAAGTCTCAGCCAGTCGGCTGCGTCGGCCCGCCCAACGCGGCTGCTTGTAGAGCTGGCATAATTGAATGTATTGTGCCGACGAATCGCCGCCAAGCACATAGTCGAGTCGGAGTGTGTTGTCTTCGAAATAGTCGTCGAAGAAGATGGCTTGTGCATTGGACGTCGTCGCCAGTGCAAGGAAAAGTGATAGAATCAGTGTCCTCATAAACATTTATTGTAGATTATAAATTATCAATTATGTATTGCCTCAGCGCCTGGCCTGTATAGCTCTCGGGGCAGGCTGCAACCTGCTTGGGCGTTCCCTCGCAGACTAGATAGCCTCCCTCCGCACCGCCTTCCGGTCCGAGGTCGATGATGTGGTCGGCGCTCTTGATAATTTCCATGTTGTGCTCGATGATGAGAATCGAGTGCCCCCGTGAGATGAGCGACTGGAATGCCGCCAACAGCTTTTTGATGTCGTGGAAGTGGAGACCCGTCGTCGGTTCGTCGAAGATGAACATCGTCGGCTTCGTCTTCTCCTGAGACAGGTAGTATGCCAACTTCACGCGCTGGCTCTCGCCGCCTGATAGGGTCGACGACGTCTGTCCGAGCTTGATGTAGCCAAGGCCCACGTCCTGCAGCGGTTTCAACTTCTGCACGATCTTTTTCTGCCCGTGCTCGCTGAAGAACTCTACCGCCATGTTCACCGTGAGGTTCAAGATGTCGTGAATATCTTTCCCATAGAATTTTACCTCGAGAATGTCGTTCTTGAACCGTCGGCCGTGGCACGATTCGCATTCCAGCACCAGGTCGTTCATGAACTGCATCTCTACAGTTACCGTACCTTCGCCCTTACATTCCTCGCAGCGACCGCCTTCTGTGTTGAACGAGAAGTACTGCGCCGTGTAGCCCATCTGTTTTGCCAACTGCTGCGACGCCATCAACTTGCGGATCTCGTCGTACGCTCCGATGTATGTCACGGGGTTACTGCGGGTAGAAGTGCCGATAGGGTTCTGGTCGACAAACTCAATGCTCTCAATCATTCCCACATCGCCCTCCAATGCTACGAATTGTCCTGGACGGTCGCACACGCGATCCATCTGCCGCATAACTGCACGATAGAAGATGTCGCGCACCAACGTTGATTTTCCGCTGCCGCTCACACCTGTTACAACGGTCATCACATTGAGCGGTATCTTCACATCGATTCCCTTTAGATTGTTCTCGCGTGCGCACCTTATTAATATATAATTATTCCACGGTCGTCGGCTTGTCGGTACATCGATTGTTTCACGATGTGTCAGGAAGTCAATGGTGTGAGAGATGCTACATTCAGTGCTTTTGGCAGGGGAATCGCTGAGCACGTCGTTTGCATTTCCCTGCCACACAATCTTTCCTCCCAGACGTCCAGCATCTGGACCGATGTCGATGATGTAGTCGGCAGCGCGGATGATTTCTTCATCGTGTTCCACCACCACCACCGTGTTACCTAGTTCACGCAATTCCTTTAGTACCTTAATCAGTCGCTGCGTGTCGCGGCTGTGCAGGCCAATGCTCGGCTCGTCCAGTATGTATAAGCTACCGACCAAACTGCTGCCCAGACTCGTCGCAAGGTTGATTCGTTGGCTCTCGCCGCCCGACAGCGTGTTGCTCAGGCGGTTGAGTGTGAGGTAAGAAAGCCCCACATCCATCAGGAAATGCAAGCGGTTGTTGATTTCGACGAGCAGTCGCTTCGCAATCACGGTATCATGGTCTGACAACTGCAAATGCTGGAAGAAATCGCACAGTTCAGAAATCGGCATCTCCACCAATTCCGTAATGCTGCGCCCGCCCACTTTCACGTAGTTCGCCTCGCGTTTCAGTCGCGTGCCGTGACACGTTGGACAAATCTCCTTTCCGCGATACCTTGACAGCATCACACGGTACTGTATCTTATACTGATTCTCCCTCAGCATGTCGAAGAACGCATCGATGCATGGCATATCAGGATGCAAGCGACGGCCCATGGCATCGGTCTCACCATGCCACAGAAAATCCCTTTGCTCCTGCGTTAGATTGTAGTATGGTTCAAAGATTGGGAAATCATGTGATGCAGCGATGCGGCAGAACTCGTTTTTCCACACACTCATCTTTTCACCGCGCCAGCAGAACACCGCACCATCGTACACGCTCATCTCCTGATTCGGTATGACGAGCGACTCGTCGATGCCC
Organism: Bacteroidaceae bacterium; assembly: GCA_017615245.1. Classification (GTDB taxonomy): domain Bacteria; phylum Bacteroidota; class Bacteroidia; order Bacteroidales; family Bacteroidaceae; genus Colivivens. Next base: position 24,674 of record JAGAAL010000063.1, on the reverse strand, counting down.
ATAATCTTTCCGAAGCCCTCACAGGTGGGGCACGCTCCGATGGGGGAGTTGAAGGAGAACATGTGTTCAGTCGGCTCTTCGAATGTAATGCCGTCGGCTTCAAACGCCAGCGAGAAATGATGTAGTATCTCTTTACCTTCTGTCAGGAACTTCAGGATGCATTGTCCCTCACCCTCATAAATCGCTGTCTCGCATGAATCAACCAAGTGGCTGATGTTTGCTTTGTCGTCTCGCACCGTCATACGCGAAATGATGAGGCAAGTCCGACCGTCAATGGTGTCTGTTAGTGAAAGACCTTGTTTGTCGTACGCTGCAATCTGCTCGGCCTCTGTCCGTCCGTTTCGACAAATCAATGGGCACAGCACCATGAAGCGTGTTCCTTCTGGATAACTTTTCATGCACTCGATGACATCCTCCTGCGTGTTCTTCTTTACCTCCTGTCCGCTGATGGGTGAGAAGGTATGGCCTACCCGTGCAAATAGCATACGGAGGTAGTCGTAGATCTCTGTCGACGTCCCGACCGTACTCCGTGGATTCCGGCTGACCACTTTCTGCTCGATGGCGATGGCTGGCGGGATGCCTTCAATGAAGTCGCATTCCGGCTTTCCCATTCTCCCCATGAATTGCCGTGCATAGGTGCTGAGGCTCTCCACATATCTTCGCTGCCCCTCGGCGTACAAGGTGTCGAATGCCAATGACGACTTTCCCGAGCCGCTCACACCCGTGATGACCACAAACTTATTGCGTGGTATTTCAACGTTGATATTCTTCAGATTATTGACGCGAGCGCCTTTTATGATGATTGAGTCCATCGTGGAGGTTGGTTATATTGGGCTTATATGTCTTATGGGAGCCATAGAGTTTATGATTGTTTTAGCAGTGCCGCCATTTGCTGCTGTACCTCATGTGCCTTTTCGGCAGCTACTTCAGCGAATCGCTCCGAGTTGTCGGCATAGATAATGGCGCGCGAAGAATTCACAATCAGCCCGCAGTCTTTCGTCATGCCGTACTTGCATACCTCTTCGAGGCTGCCGCCCTGAGCGCCAATGCCTGGAACCAAGAGGAAATGCTCTGGTACTACTTTGCGGATATCCTCGAACAGCTTGCCCTGCGTTGCTCCGACTACGTACATCATGCGGTCAGCATCGGCCCATTGCTGACTCCTGCGCAGAACTTTCTCAAACAGACGTTCGCCTGTTGCATCCTCTGTCAACTGGAAATCCTGACTACCCTTATTACTTGTCAAAGCAAGTAGAATGATCCATTTGTCCGTGTAGCCAAGGAACGGAGTCACACTATCCTCGCCCATATAAGGAGCGACCGTCAGAGCATCAACATCCATCTCCTCGAAGAAACAGCGGGCGTACATCTTTGAGGTGTTGCCGATATCACCACGTTTGGCGTCTGCGATTATAAAATGGTGCGGATAGTTTTCACGGAGATAGCGGATTGTCTTGTCAAGACTTTTCCATCCGGAAAGTCCGCCGCACTCGTAGAACGCAAGGTTCGGTTTGTACGCTACACAATACGGAGCCGTTGCATCAATGATGGCTTGGTTGAAACAATAAATGGGGTCTTCCTCACTCAACAAATGTTGAGGAATTTTCTTGATGTCGGTATCCAATCCAACGCAGAGAAACGTCTGCTTTTGTTTGATTTCTTTAATGAGTTCTTGTCTGTTCATATTAATTTAAATTTCGAGGCGAGAAGTCTTCTTCGTATCTCTTGACCTGCAAAGGTACGAAAAAAGAATAAATCACCCAAATGGAATCACAACTTTTGTACACTCTAACAAAAAAAAGATTGCTTATCTCACGATAGGCAACCTCATACTAACCTTAAAATAAATCTAATACCATGAAAAACACGGTGCAAAGATACAACAAATACTTTATATCGACAAAGCATTTTAACATAAAAATGCACCATTTATGTTATCAAACATAATTTGATATTTTATTCTACATACAGAACCAGTCCTTTTAGGTATTCCCCCTCCGGATGGAAGATATTGATAGGGTGATCGGCAGGCTGGTGCAGTTGATGCAAAATGCGAACGCTGCGCTTGGCCTGTGCTGCTGCGGTGAATACTGCAGTGCGGAAGTTGTCTTTCGTTACGACCTGAGAACAACTGAAAGTGAAGAGAATTCCGCCTGACTGTATTTTTTCGAAAGCTTTTTGGTTCAGACGTGTATATCCCTTCAGTGCATTGCGTAAGGCATCCTTATGTTTTGCAAATGCCGGTGGGTCAAGGATGATGAGGTCGTAAGGAGTCGTCATGTTATCGAGAAATTTAAACGCATCTTCTGCAAAAGCCTTATGACGTGGGTCATCAGGGAAATTGAGAGCAACATTGGCTTTTGTTAAATCGATTGCTTTCTGTGAAGAGTCAACGGAATGAACCAGTTTTGCTCCCCCTCGCATGGCATAGAAAGAGAACCCACCTGTGTAGCAGAACATATTAAGTACATTACGGTTCAAGGCATAGTGCTCTAACAAACTGCGGTTTTCGCGCTGGTCAACAAAGAATCCTGTCTTCTGGCCTTTTAACCAATCTACATGAAACTTGAGACCATTCTCGATAGCAATGTCCTCGCTGCTTCCTCCAAGCAGGAATCCGTTCTCCTGACCCAAGTCTGCTTTGAATGGGAGGGTGGTCTCTGATTTATAGAATATATTCTCCACCTTGTCACCTAGAACTTGTTTCAATGCTTTGGCAATCACCATGCGATCTACATGCATGCCCACAGAGTGTGCCTGCATTACGGCAGTCTTGCCATAAATGTCGATGACAAGCCCTGGAAGATTGTCGCCTTCTCCATGTACCAAACGATAAGTGTTGTTACTGGGATTATCTACAACACCGATACACTTGCGTACATCATAGGCTGTTGCAAGGCGTTTCTCATAGAAAGCCTGATTTATGGATTCCTGTTCGAATGACAATACTCGTATCATAATGGAGCCTATCTGAAAATGTCCTGTAGCAATAAACTCTTTGCTGCTGGTGTACACTTCCACGACTTCTCCTTCTTCCGGGTCTTGCTCGAAAGAACCGATTGCGCCCGAGAATACCCATGGATGGAATCTTAGTAACGATTCTTCTTTCCCTCGTTTTAGATAGATTTTCTTCATGTTTTTGTTTCGCTAATGGTTGTTAGACAACCTGTGTTTCTGATTCGTTTTCGTTTTTCGTAATGATGATATGATAGTCACGACTACGGAGCAGTCGTTGTATCTCTTCGTAGATGTGAATGCAAGCCCATGCGTCGAGGGCTGCATAAGCTTTCTGTGCATCTGACAGGAGGTCTGCTTCCCAATTGCTGAGTTGTTGCCGTTTGCTAATCATCTTGCCAAAGAGGTTAGCATAGATTTTCTGCAGACTAAAATCTTCAATGCCGATGCGGTTGACTTCGTCTTGTATGTCGATGAATTTGCCCGAATTATATTTCCGTCGTAATTGTAGCATGTGGGTGTCGTCTTTCCAAGAGAGAGCCACTTTGGTGATATGTCTGTCCTCCAGCAAACGGATGATGGAGTCGGGAAGTCCTAAACGATTGAGACGGAAAAGGAAACATGTGTCGTGTGTGGCTACCTGTAGTAATGCTACTTGATGGGAGGCGTTCCGTTTGAATGTTGGACGTGTCTCGCTGTCGAATCCAAGAATGGATTGCGACATCAGGTAGTTCACTGCCTTCTCTGCATCACGCTCAGTTGTGATGGTGAAGATGCGTCCTTTGAATTCTTCCCTTGGAAGATTGGCGATTAATTGTTTGTCAAATTTATTATATATAGTCTTCGTCATCGATGTCACTTAAAGAATACTTCACTTCGTGGATAGCACGAAGTACGTTTACGAGTTTCTGACCCCAATCGGTCTTAAAGTTCTGGTTACACAATTCGAGGGCACTCATCATCTCTTCCTCTACACCTTGTTTATATATATAGGCAAAGTTCTTGATGTCTTGGTAGATGTCGGCCAAGTTCTCGCTGATGGTCATGAGTATTGGCTCATCGCTGTATTTCATGTCTGCCACAAACACATCGAGATAGTCATCCTTATCGGCCATGATGAAGGCGATGTTGTTGCGAATGATATTGTAGTTTTCTTCTGTCACGTAGTCGGAGAGGACTTCATCAGTATAGGTTTCGTACTGAGGAAGTAGCGATCCTTTGAGATATAGTAGGGGTAGAAGTTTGCTCATGGTGTCCACAAACTCTGTACGATTGCGCTCTTCCGAATCTTCCAGATAAGCACAATACTGTACCGCTACAGTGACAAATTCCAGAACGTCACGCTGATATATGGGGTTGTCTTGATTCATTGCTCTTATGGGTTATGTGAAATTGATATCTGAAATAACGTATGCTCCTGCGGCTTCATTGAGTTGATTGACCAGTGAAGTGCGGTTCATCATGAGGTCGCTTTTCAGTGCTGGTGACTTGATTTTCACGTAGAGTGTTTGATTCTTGATGAACAGGTCGCTGGTTTGCCGATTGATTACCTCACCCATCACCTTGGGCCACGACTCAATGAGTCGGTGCTGATTGAGCGGCGTTTCCAATCCTTGTTCACGAAGAAATTCGTTCAACAGGTTGGTGATTGATTCGGTCTTACTGCGTTTCATGCGTTTTTTATTCGTTGATGACGCCACCCTTGACGGTAAAGATTTTGTAATCGCCTTGTGAACGTTCCAGAATCTTGTCGAGGTTCTCGCGGTTGGTGTCGGTGATAAATAATTGTCCGAATGCTTCGTCAGATGCTAGGTTGATGATTTGTTCGACACGATTTGCATCGAGTTTATCGAAGATGTCGTCGAGCAATAGCAAAGGGGTGGTTTTGCTACCCGTCTGTTTGAGGAAGTTGAATTGGGCCAACTTCAAGCTGATGAGGTATGTCTTGTTCTGTCCTTGTGAACCTTCCCGTTTGATGGGATAATTGCCCAATGTCATGATAAGGTCGTCTTTATGGATGCCGTGCAGACTGTATCCCATGACGCGGTCCTTGGCTCTGTCACGTTGGATGACTTCGAGCAAAGGCCCACGCTGACAATGGCTGATATACTCCAGCCCTACCTGCTCATGATTGCCTGAAATACGAGTGTAGTAGTCTTGAAATACGGGGATGAAGGCCGTGATGAACTCATTTCTCAGGTTGTAGATCTGCTCTCCACAACTTGCCATCACTTCTTCGTATGCTCTGAGAATCTCTACATCAGGTTCTTCCTCCTGCTTCAGGAGAATGTTACGTTGCTGTAAAGCAGCGTTATGCCGCATGAGCAGATTGATATAGGTGGGATTATATTGTGAAATCACGATGTCCATAAAACGGCGGCGTTCGTCACTTCCTCCCGAGATCAGTTCATGATCATTGGGAGATACCAGAATCAGCGGAAGTAATCCAATATGTTCCGATAGTTTCTTGTATGCTTTCTTGTTGCGCTTGAATTGCTTCTTTTGGTGTAGTTTCAGACCGCACGAAACATCCTCCATATTGCCGTTCAGCTCATACTTTCCTTGAATCATGAAGAAATCTTCACCATGACGCACGTTCTGCGAATCAATCGCATTCGTGGCACTCTTCGTGAACGAAAGGAAATAGATGGCATCGAGCACATTGGTTTTCCCCTCTCCATTACTGCCTACAAAGCAGTTGATGTTGGGCGAGAAATCCAGCTCGGCTTCCTTGATGTTCTTATAATTCAGAATTGTGATGTGGTTCAGTATCATGATGTCATTCGTATTGTATGTTGATGGTTTTCACCTTTTCGCCTATTTCCTTGATACCTGCTTCGCGAGGGAAGTAGATAGGCATGTCGGGTTGAATCGGTAAGATACGTAGAGTGAGTCGGTTTGTAGAGTCTTGCAGTCGCCAAAGTCCATATTGGAATTCTCTTCCGTTATAGAAGTTATCGTCAAGCAGTGTGTCTCCATCATACAAACGGGCACAATCGCCATAGTACAGAATGCGTAGCAGACCCTTGTGATTGGCAGGCAATTCTATCGTATAGACAGCAGCGTTATCAAAGTCGGTATCTGATGGCTCTTCCGCAACTTTGTTGGTGCCGATGGTAATCGTTCTTGATGGAGCCGCCTCATGCTCTTTCTGATAGTTGACAGCTGTTGATTGTTGGCTGTTCTGACTTTCTTCGAGGAACAACTTGCTTGCTGTCTCTGCGTCAATCAGGTAGATGTTTTTGTAGATAGGAGTGCTGGCGCCTTTCGGCTTTAGGTTCTTCAATACCTTCCCGTCAATAGCAATCTCTGTAGGGATGCCTGCCACTTGCTGTAAATAGACCTTTCCGTTTCGATTTGCAATCAGTTGAGCGGTCGCATAGCGGATGCCGTCGATGTTGACAGGGAAGATGCAGGCGGTATTGGCAGGGATGGTAATGGGTTTCTGAGGGAACTTCACACCACATACCTCGAACTGAATGCCGGTCTTGGCTTTCAGGTCTTGGAATCGTTCGTAGTTGTTGATGAAGACGAATGCGCTGCCGTCTTTCTCGCGGTACGACCATCGCAGGAATGAGTCGTCGCCTTGGCGGATGTTCTGCGGATTGGGATAGACGGCTTCCATTGGTGCCAGTATCGAAGCGTAGTCATGGATGAAGAGGTGGAGCTTGCGCAACAGATAATAGTGTGGATTGCGCTGTCCGAATTCGTTGAGTGGTGCCTGAAAGTCGTAGGTTTTCACGGGCAGATCGTTGTAGTTGGTGGCTACGGTTCGTTGTGTCTCGTTCAGATACGTCAGTTTTCCTTCGGGGTTAGTGCCTCCATGATACATGTAGTAGCCTAAGAGGTTGCTGCCGCTTCCCAGTTTCACAATGGCCATTGAGTAGGCATCTTCGGGATAGAGAAAGACGCGCCGATGATAGGATGTCATCATTCCTCCACCCAGTTCACAGGTGAAATAAGGGTATTGGCTGACTTTCTCCTGTGTTCCGTTCGTATCGTATGTGAGTTGTTCGCTGGCGATAGCAGTTGTCGAACGTCCTTCGTGGAAATTGAATGCCTTGTAATAATCGCCCGCTCCTTCTTTAGTACTTCTGTCCCAGAATCCGTCGGCATAGTCGCCGTAGAGGGGAATCATCTCGCCGAATGGTACGGGTGTACTGAGTTCCGGCCATCCAGTACGTGTGTAGAAGGGTAGGTCGAAGCCGATATTACGAGCGATGTCTTTCAGTGCCATGAGGTAGGAGCCTCGTCCGCGGTATTCGTTATCGAACTGAGCGGCGATGACTGGGCCACTGTCTTTCCATTGCAGCCCCTGCACTTGGGTGAATATCTGGCGGTAGTAGCGTTCGGTCAGCGAAAGAAACAGTTTGTCTTCGCTTCGAGTGCGGCATCCTTTGGTGAATACCCAGTCGGGAATACCTCCGTTGCGTGCTTCGCCATGACAGAACGGCCCGATGCGCAGGACAACTGGCAGTTGGGCTTCTTTGCAGATTTCCAGAAAAGTACGTAGGTCACGCTGCCCGCTCCAATCGTATTGTCCTTCAATTTCTTCAATATGGTTCCAGAATACATAGCACGCAATCATGGTAATTCCTCCCTCCTTCATCTTCCTCACTTCTTCCCGCCATTCTGCGGCAGGAATACGCGAATAGTGTACCTCACCCATGGCAGGAACTACCCGTTGGCCTCCGATGATGAGGCTGTGGGCATCCCATCGCACGTCTGCTCCCAATGTGATATCCGTTTGTCCCCAAACCGACAGAGTGCAAACCGTGAGAATAAATGTGATGAGGGTTCGTGTCATTATGCGTACTACTTTCCTTTTTGCTTTGCAAAGTTAGTAAAAAATGAAGAGTTGAAAGATTGAAAGAATGAAAAATTGAAAAAATTATGCATTATTCATTATGCATTATCAATTATTTTGTATCTTTGCAGTCGCAAACGCGGTAATAGCTCAGTTGGCAGAGCGTTGGCTTCCCAAGCCGAAGGTCGCGGGTTCGAGCCCCGTTTACCGCTCCAAACTTATAAATCACTATAAGCTATGCTCATTACCACCATTATCATTGTTGCCATTGTGCTTGTAGGCTGTATTGCGATGAGTTCCGTACAGATCAGTCATATCAACCGTGCCGCGGTTGCCATGTTCTGTGGAGTCAGTGCATGGGTCGTGTATATGCTTCACGGGGCGGACTTCCTGAATCTGATGGGCTATCCCGACTATCAGCTGATTGGTCAGGCGGATGATTACATAGCTTCGAATGTGATTATCAAGTACATCAACGAGGCGTGTCAGGTCATCTTGTTCCTCATTGCTACGAATACCATTGTGGAAATCATGAACAACAACGGGGTGTTCGATTCGTTGACCCGATGGCTGCGTACGCGGAATAGCAAGTTGTTCTTGTGGGAACTCTCACTTCTCACGTTCATTATCTCGGCGAATGTAGACAACCTTACGACGGTGGTGCTGATGATGACCATTATGGACCAGATTGTCAGTTCGCGTCAGCAGAAGATTATCTATTCGTGTGTCATCCTCATCTCAGCCATCCTCGGCGGCTCGTTCACGGTGATTGGCGACATGACATCCCTGATGCTGTGGGTGCATGGGGTTGTAACTCCTTCGGCTTATGCGGGCGGACTGATTCTTCCGGTATTGGCAAGTCTGTGCGTATTCAATCTGTTGGCTTCCCGCTTGCTGGTGGGTAGGGTAGAGGTGTCATCGGTCTTAGGTCGATACAATGGCGACGACTCGCTCCTGAAGCCTTGGCAGAAATTGCTGCTGCTCTTTATCGGTATCGCGGGCCTGTGGTCCATTCCTACGTTCCACACCCTCACCAAACTGCCTCCGTTCCTCGGAGCCTTGTGTGTGCTGGCACTGATATGGCTGCTTGAGAGCGCTTTCACGTTCAAGCGTAATGGTAACCGACTGTTCATTCAGCATAAATATATCCGCAATACCGAGTTCATTGGCATGCGCCTCATTCTCTATTTCCTGGGAGTGTCGCTCATGGTAGGTGCTTTGGTAGAGTGCGGCGCTTTGAAATTTGTCAGCGACTTGCTGGCAACACATGTTCATAACGTGTACATTTACGGTGCAATCATCGGATGTATCTCAAGTCTTATTGACAACATCCCATTCGTCATGGTGGGATTGAATCTGTTTACGCAAGATGCGCAGCAGGCTGGGTCGGAGTTCGTGCAAAACGGAGCTTACTGGCAGTTGCTGTCGTTCTGCTCGGCCATGGGAGGCTCGCTCCTGTATGTCGGCACGTTGGCAGGACATGCCGTGTCGGAAGTGTCGAAGATCAGCCTTAGCTGGTACATTCGCAACATATTCTGGAGAGTGCTGTTGGCTTGGCTGATTGGCATGGGCGTATTTTATCTTACACACTAATTTACTATGGAGAAAAACCGGTGGGGAATCATATACGGTTCGCATTCTGGCTTGAAGAAGTCGGCAAAGCGATGGACCGCCATCCGAAAATATATTGAGAAGCGGGGCGTAGAGTACGACTTTGTGCAGTCGGAAGGCTACGGCTCTGTGGAACGCTTGTCGAAGATGCTGTGCGACAACAGCTATCACACCATCGTGGTAGTAGGCAACGACTCGGCATTGAACGAGGCGCTGAATGGTATCTGCCGTTCAGAGTCGCTGCCCGAGGATTTTGCTTTGGGACTCATTCCGAATGGTATTGGTAACGACTTCGCCCGCTTCTGGGGCGTGGGTGTTGACGATTACAAACGGACGGTCGATCACCTCATCGAGCGTAAGACCCGCATCATCGATGTCGGCATGTGTGTCTATACCGACGAGGACAATGTGCCCGTCCGCCGCTACTTCCTCAATTGTGTGAACATCGGGTTGGGAGCACGTCTCATCGACATCACCAGCAAGGCCACTCGCCTCATGGGGTCGAAACGCCTGTCGGTCATCCCTGTTGCCATTGCCAATGTGTTCGAACGCAAGTCGTTCAACGTACACATCAAGGCCGAGACCGAGGAAATCCAGGGCGAAGTGATGTCCATCTGCATCGGCAACTGCATCGGCTACGGACAGACACCCAACAGCGTGCCCTACAACCTCATGCTCGATGTGTCGGTCATCACTCGTCCCAAGTGGTGGCAGCTGCTCGAAGGCTTCTACCTCCTCGGCAAGGGAAAGTTCCTCAACTATAAGAACGTACATCCCTATCGCGTACACAAGGTCGAGGTGATGGATGCCGGCAAGGCCAAGGTGTCGCTCGACGGATGCATCCTCGACGCCAAGAACCTCACCCCGATGCGCGTCGAGATTCTGCCCGAACATCTGAACTATATTATTTAGGCTCAACTTTCGCTTCGCCCAAAATGCTCACGCTCGGCATAGTTCAAGCAAGCTTGACTTTACTCTCGCTTAATCGCATTTTTCGCAAGTTGAGCAGAAAGGAATAGAAGGGAATGGAAAAGAAGTTAAATGGAATAGAAAGGACGTTACTTATAGGGTGTTTACAAACATTCGTCCCTTTAGCTTCCCTTAAACTCCCCTTCAAAGCCCTTCAGAGCCTAATAAGTTGAGCTTGCGAAACTTAAATAAAACAATAACAATTATGAAAAAAGCAACGACCATCCTGCTGCTTCTCATGGCAGCCATGACCGTGCAAGGTCAGCAGAAAGTAATCAAACCAAAGTTCGTCACCCCCATGCCCAAGATTTCAGTGGCAGAGTGGGAGCGACTCTATGAGAACGCCGACTTCGACGAGATGAACTACGACAAGAAGAAATACGGCGACCTCTCCATCTACGACGACCTCTACAGCGGCAAATGCAGCTGGTATTGCGGCGGCGAAGTGAAGAAGGTGACCGCATCGAGCTGCCTCGCCCCCCAGGGTAAGTTCACCTATGCAGGAAAGAACGCCCACGACTTCAGCCACGAAAGCGTATGGGCCACCAAGGGCAAGGGAGTGGGGCAGAGCCTCACCTACACGTTCGAAGGCAAATGTCCGCGCATCACCGCCGTGAAGATTCTCAACGGCCACGTGAAGGACGAGAGCATCTGGCGCGCCAACTCCCGTGTGAAGCGGCTCCGCATGTACTACAACGGCAAGCCATACGCCATCCTCGAACTGCAGGACAGCCGCTCCATGCAGTATTTCCCCGTCGGAACCCTCGGCTATCACGACTCCAAGAAGCCCAACTGGACACTGAAATTCGAGATACTCGACGTCTATCCCGGCGACAAGTACGGCGACACCGTCATCTCCGAACTCTATTTCGACGGCATCGACGTACACTAATAGCCCCGGCCCCCCTCCTGTCCCTCCTCAAGGGGGAGGATTGGGGGTATTTTTCTGCCTTCTCCTCACATTTTCCCCGAAATCGTTTGGCGGTTTCGGGGAAATGTGTTATCTTTGCCAGCGAAACCGACATCGTATGAATCCTTTAAACAACCGAAGCTTATGAAACGGAGAAACTTTTTCTTATTGATTGCCTTGCTTCCTGCTATGGCTTGGGCGGATGTGGAAATCAACGAGACGAATTTCCCCGACGAGAAGTTCCGCAGCTATCTGCTCAGCCAGTCGTATGGCAAAGACGGAGTGCTGACGGATGCGGAGATTGCTAGTATTACAAAAATCAACGTAAGCCATAAGGACATCCAAAGCCTGAGGGGCATTGAGTTTTTCACGGCACTGGAAGAACTGTGGTGCTTCAGAAACCAGCTGACGACATTGGACGTGTCGAAGAATAAGGCGCTGCAATTGCTGTTTTGCAATGATAACCAAATGACGACATTGGATGTGTCGGGATGCACGGCGTTGAAAACGCTGTGTTGCGGTGTTAACCAACTGACGACATTGGATGTATCGGGATGCACGTGGCTGACAACTCTAGATTGCTACGATAATCTGCTAACGACATTGAACGTATCGAATAACACAGCGCTTGAAGAACTGTTTTGCTTCCAGAACCAAATTAAGGGCGCTGGGATGGATGCGCTAATTGAGAATTTGCCGACCTTACGCCGTGGCATGATATTTGTAATCTACGACGAGGAGGAGTGTAACGAGATGACCACCACGCAGGTAGCTGCTGCCAAGGCTAAGGGTTGGATTCCGTTGTTTTTCGACGGTATAGAGTACACTGGCAGCGTACCGGATGGCATAGACTCTCCTAAATTCTCCCCTGAAGGGAAGGACACTATCTACAACCTCGGCGGTCAGCGCATCGGCGGCATGGCGAAGGGTCTGAACATCGTGGATGGACGGAAGGTCTGGGTGAAGTAACAGTCGTTGCAGGGGTGCAACGACTTCGCAGGATGGTCCGACGACCTCGTTGCAGGGGTGAAACGGGCTGGTTGACGGTCGGGCGACCTCATTTCAGGGGTGCAATGACCTCGCAGGATGGTCCGACGACCCCGTTGCAGGGGTGAAACGGGCTGGTTGACGGTCAGACGACCTCATTTCAGGGGTGTAATAACCTTGCAGGATGACCGACGACCCCGTTACAGGGGTGTAATAATACAAAAATTAATACTAACACTAAAAAAAAATTGTTGCTATGAGTACAGACAATCAACTGAACACGGCTTGGTTGGCCGAGCTGACCAATCCACACCATGATGGCACGACGCAGCAGATCGACGATTTCCTGCAGGCGTATGTGACCGACAATCAAATCTTTATTCAGAAGCGTACGGCCCTGCATCAGGCCCGCCAGACGGAGGATGATGTATGGCTGACGGCTCAGCGCGACCCGGCCGTGAAGCGACTGGGGGAAGCCGACAAACGACAGGACAACTACATTACAGCGGCACGCTACATCAATCAGGCTCATGCCGGACTGCCCGATGACGAACCTACGAAGGCCGAGGCCGTGGAGTGTGAGCAGGTGTTCAGGGACTTCAAGTTCAGCACACGCGATGCCTATGGTGCTGAGTCCGACAAAATCATCCAGATGCAGCAGAACCTGCAGCCGCACGAGGCGTTCCTCACCCAAATCGGTGCATGGCCATTCTTCACCAAGGCCGTCACAGCCGCCCAGCTGGTGCGCCAGATTCTCGGCGAGCGTGCCCTCACCATGGGCGAGTTTGTGAAGGGCGAAATGAAGAACGCCCGTCGACAGACCGACCTTGCCATTGCCGACATCTACAAGACCGTCATGGCCATGATGGAACTTATGCCCAGTGCCGAGCTGACCGCCCTCTACACCCAGCTCCGAGGCATCGAGCTGTATGCACGGCAGTATTACCTGAAGGATGGTGCATCGGGCGATAACGGCGGTGGTGAAAACGGCGGCGACACGCCTGATACGCCGGATAACCCGGACACTCCCGACACCCCAGATAATCCCGATACCCCGGACAACCCGGACAATCCGGGCGGCGATGAGCCTGGCGGTGACAACAACGGTGGTGGAGGTTATGGCGGAGTCGATCAGAACTAAAAGTTTAGAGTTGAGAGTGTAGAGTTTAGAGTAGTTGAAAAAGTGTAGAGTTGATAAGCAACTGTGAAGTAACGTCTGTCACTCCTGTACTCCTGAACGAAAGTCGAAGAAGGATGCCGCGTGCATCCTTCTTTGTTATGTCATATCGATTGCCGTTTTGCCGATTTTCGTAACAAATATACACATTATTTATTATTAAAGGGATATTTTCGCATCGGAAATGGCACTTTCTGTGGAAAAATGATTGCTTATCCGTCAAAATGTTGTAACTTTGCAGCTCAATTTGACGTATAAAGGAAAATGAAACATCAGTTACGTAGTGCAGTTTGCACAGAAGGTCGCCGCATGGCTGGCGCAAGAGCGCTGTGGGTGGCCAACGGAATGAAACGCGAACAATTCGGCAAACCAATCATTGCTATAGTCAACTCATTTACTCAGTTTGTGCCGGGCCACACGCATTTGCATGAGGCGGGCCAGATTGTGAAGGCTGAGATTGAGCGTCTCGGCTGTTATGCCGCCGAGTTCGATACGATTGCCATCGACGACGGCATCGCCATGGGTCACGACGGTATGCTCTATTCGCTGCCGAGCCGCGACATCATTGCCGACTCGGTAGAATATATGTGCAACGCCCACAAGGCCGATGCGATGATTTGCATCTCTAACTGCGATAAGATTACGCCGGGTATGCTGATGGCTGCCATGCGTCTGAACATCCCTGCTGTGTTCGTGAGCGGCGGACCGATGGAGGCAGGTAAGTACAAGGGCGAGAACCTCGACCTCATCGCAGCCATGGTGAAGGGTGCCGACCCGACGGTGAGCGACGCAGAACTGGCAGAGGTGGAAGATCGTGCCTGCCCTGGTTGCGGATGCTGCTCGGGAATGTTCACAGCCAATTCGATGAACAACCTTACTGAGGCCATCGGATTGAGCCTGCCTGGCAACGGAACCATCCTGGCTACACACGTGAACCGCGTGGAACTGATGAAGGCAGCTGCCCGTCAGATTGTGAAGAATGCCTTTGCATACTACGAGGACGGCGATGAGAGCGTTTTGCCTCGCAGCATCGCTACACGTCAGGCTTTCCTCAACGCCATGACGCTCGACATCGCGATGGGTGCTTCGACCAATACCGTGCTTCACCTGCTGGCCGTAGCTCAGGAGGCAGAAGTGAACTTCACAATGGCCGACATCGATGCCCTCTCGCGTAAGACTCCGTTCCTCTGCAAGCTGGCACCGAACTCACAGAAGTATTCCGTACAGGAGTGTGGACGTGCCGGCGGTATGCTGAACCTCCTCGGCGAATTGGCCAAGGGCGGATTGATTGACACAAGCGTGAAGCGCGTGAATGGCGCTACGCTGGCTGAAGATATCGAGAAATACAGCATCCTCAAGGCAGACATCGACCCTGAAGCTAAGCGCATCTATAGTAGCGCTCCGGCAGGCAAGTTCTGCAACCAACTGGGTGTACAGAATACCAACTACGAAACCCTCGATACCGACCGCGCGAACGGTTGTATCCGCGACATTGAGCATGCCTACACGAAGGACGGCGGTATGGCCATCCTCTTCGGCAATATCGCTCAGGACGGTTGCGTAGTGAAGACCGCAGGTGTGGACGAAAGCATCTGGAAGTTCGCAGGTCCGGCTGTTGTCTTCGACTCACAGGAAGATGCCTGCGAAGGAATCCTTGGCGGCAAGGTGAAGGCCGGCGATGTGGTGGTCATCACCCACGAAGGACCGAAGGGCGGTCCTGGTATGCAGGAAATGCTCTACCCGACATCGTACATTAAGTCGATGCATCTCGGCAAGGAGTGTGCGCTGATTACCGACGGACGTTTCTCGGGTGGCACGAGCGGATTGAGCATCGGACACATCTCTCCAGAGGCTGCCAACGGCGGCAACATCGGTAAGATTGTGGATGGCGACATCATCGAGATTGACATCCCGAACCGCAGCATCAACGTGCGTCTCTCAGACGAAGAACTGGCAGCCCGTCCACAGCAACCGCTGCGTCGCAAGCGTGTGGTCAGCAAGTCGCTGAGAGCATACGCCCAGAGTGTAAGTAGTGCCGATAAGGGCGGCGTGAGAATTATTGATTAAAGAATCCTAGTAAATCCTAGGAATGCCTAGGACCTCCTAGGAAATCCTAGAAAAAAGATAAAAGATGACAGAAAAGATTACAGGAGCTGAAGCTTTGATGCGTTCGTTGCTGAACGAAGGTGTGGAGACATTGTTCGGATATCCCGGTGGTGCCATCATGCCTGTCTATGATGCTCTCTATGATTATACCGACCGTTTGAACCACATCCTGGTACGTCACGAGCAGGGAGCTGTTCATGCCGCTCAGGGTTATGCCCGCGTGTCGGGTAAGGTGGGATGTGCCATCGTAACCAGCGGACCTGGTGCCACGAACACCATCACTGGTGTGGCTGATGCGATGATCGACTCTACGCCGATGGTGGTCATCTGCGGTCAGGTAGGTGCTGCAATGCTTGGAACGGATGCTTTCCAGGAGGTGGATGTGGTGAATGTGACCAATCCTATCTCGAAATGGAGTTACCAGATTCGCCGTGCCGAAGATGTGGCATGGGCAGTGAGCCGTGCGTTCTATATCGCTCGTACGGGACGCCCAGGACCAGTGGTGCTCGATTTCGCCAAGAATGCACAAACCGCTATGGTGGAATACAAGCCCGAGAAGGTGGATTTCATCCGCAGCTACCAGCCGGTTCCTACAATCAACGAAGAGGCAATCGAGCAGGCAGCTTACCTCATCAATCATGCCGACCGTCCGCTGCTGTTGGCAGGACAGGGCATTGAACTGGGAAACGCCCATCAGGAACTGCTCGACCTCATCGAGAAAGCTGACATTCCTGTTGGCTGCACCTTGTTAGGTCTGTCCGACCTCCCCTCCGACCATCCGCTCAATATGGGAATGCTGGGAATGCACGGAAACCTCGGACCGAACGTTCAGACCAACCAGTGTGACTTGCTGATTGCTGTCGGCATGCGTTTCGACGACCGTGTGACAGGCAACCTCAATACATACGCCAAGCAGGCAAAGATTATCCATTTCGATATCGACCCAAGCGAGTTCAACAAGAACGTGAAGGTGGATCTCGCTGTTCTCGGCGATTGCAAGCAGACACTTGCGGCTGTGACAGAGAAGGTACATAGAATCAAACATACCGAATGGGTGAACTCGTTCAAGCCCTACGCAGAGAAAGAATACGAGAAGGTTATCGATAAGGCCATCCATCCGAAGGAAGGTCCGCTGTTGATGGCAGAGATTATCCGTAAGGTGAGCGAGGCAACGAAGAACGAAGCCATCCTCGTGACCGACGTAGGTCAGAACCAGATGTTCGGATGCCGTTACTTCAAGTTCACGAAGGGACACAGCGTAGTGACTTCAGGCGGTTGCGGTACGATGGGCTTCGGACTTCCTGCTGCCATCGGTGCCACGTTCGGCGCTCCCGACCGTACCGTCTGCCTGTTCGTGGGTGACGGCGGTCTGCAGATGACCATTCAGGAGCTGGGTACCATCATGGAACAGAAGGCGCCAGTGAAGATTATCCTGTTGAACAACAACTTCCTGGGCAATGTACGTCAGTGGCAGGCGATGTTCTTCAACCACCGCTACTCGTTCACCCCGATGGACAATCCCGACTTTGAACTGATAGCAAAGGCATACAACATACCGGCTGCGACGGTGACCGACCGCGACAAGCTGGATGCAGAGATTGAGAAGATGCTGACGACAGAGGGCGCATACCTCCTGCAATGCGGTGTGCTCGAGGAAGACAATATTCTTCCGATGACTCCTCCAGGTGCAAACGTAGACGAAATGATACTTGAAATATGAAACAGAACGATTGTAATATATGCGGAAAATGTAAGGACAAGGCAGAGAAAGACCTCAGCCTCTGTGAGCATCTCTATACCATATTGATTTACTCAGAGAACGTGCCGGGTCTGCTGTCGCAGATTTCTGCCATCTTCACCCGCCGTCAGGTGAACATCGAGACGCTCAACGTATGTGCGTCGAGTACGCCGGGAGTACACAAGTACACGGTGGTTTGCTGCTGCACGGAGTCGATGGTCATCATGCTGACGAAGCAGATAGAGAAGCGCATCGATGTGCTGCAGGCTCGTTACTACACCGACGACGAGATTTTCATCAACGAGACTTCGCTGCTGAAGATTTCCACGCCTGTGATGCTCGAAAATGCCCGTGTGTCGGAGGCAATCCGCGAGCACAACGCCCGCATCATCGAGGTGAATCCTACGTATGCAACGGCGGAGAAGACGGGTTCGACCGAGGAAATCCTCTCGCTCTACAACACGCTGAACGCCATGGGCGCCGTCTTGCAGTTCGTCCGCTCAGGACGTATCTGCATCACCAAGAGCAAGGCAGAACATCTCGACGAGTTCATCGCGAGAAGAGAGAAGGAGAGAAAAGGGTAAGACTCACCCCCGCCCCCCCGAGGGAGAGGGCAATTATTATACATTATACATTATACATTATATATTTTTAAAAAGAACTATGGCAAAAATGAATTTTGGCGGCGTTATCGAAGAAGTGATGACCCGCGAAGAGTTTCCACTCGAGAAAGCTCGTGAAGTATTGAAAGATGAGACAATCGCAGTAATCGGTTACGGCGTGCAGGGTCCTGGTCAGGCTTGCAACCTTCGCGACAATGGCTTCAACGTGATCGTTGGTCAGCGTCAGGGTAAGACATTCGAGAAGGCTAAGGCTGACGGATGGGTTCCAGGCGAGACACTCTTCTCTATCGAAGAGGCAGCAACTAAGGGTACTATCGTAATGTGTCTGCTTTCCGACGCAGCTGTGATGTCGGTATGGCCAACACTCAAGAACTGCTTGCAGCCAGGCAACGCACTTTATTTCTCTCACGGTTTCGCTATCACATGGAACGACCGCACCGGTTGCGTTCCTCAGAAGGACATCGACGTTATCATGGTTGCACCTAAGGGTTCAGGTACTTCACTCCGTACCATGTTCCTCGAAGGTCGCGGCTTGAACTCTTCTTACGCAGTATATCAGGATGCTACAGGCCGTGCACTCGAGCGCACACTCGCCCTCGGTATCGGTATCGGTTCTGGTTATCTGTTCGAGACTACCTTCCAGCGCGAGGCTACATCAGACCTCACTGGCGAGCGCGGTTCGCTGATGGGTGCTATCCAGGGCTTGCTCCTTGCTCAGTACGAAGTGCTCCGCGAGAACGGTCACTCACCATCAGAGGCTTTCAACGAGACAGTAGAGGAACTCACTCAGTCGCTCATGCCGCTGTTCGCACAGAAGGGTATGGACTGGATGTATGCTAACTGCTCAACCACCGCACAGCGTGGTGCTCTCGATTGGATGGGTCCGTTCCACGATGCCATTAAGCCAGTCGTTGAGAAGCTCTATGCAAGCGTAAAGTGCGGAAACGAGGCACAGATTTCTATCGACGCCAACTCAAAGCCCGACTACCGCGTTGGTCTTGAGAAGGAACTTGCAGCGCTCCACGACTCTGAGATGTGGCGCACTGCTGAAGTCGTTCGTCAGCTTCGTCCTGAGAACAACTAATAGAAGACCCTCCCCGCTCCCCCCCCTCTATGGGGAGTGCGATTACTTGGCAGGTCAAAACAAATAGCTCCCCGATTCGAGGAGCTATTATTGTATACATTAGCAAAGATTCTACTCTCTACCCTCATCCCCCTCGGGGGACAGAGTCCCTTGGGGCTGAGGGGGGACGAGACCGTTTTCTCTCCCTTCACACTCCCCTCAAGGGGAGAGAAGGGAGGGGCTGGGGGAGGGTCTGTTATTTCTTCAGCTGCTCTGCGATGGCTTTCATGCCGGCGATGGAGGGGTGTCCGCCTTTCTTGTCGATGTCGTGCAGTTCGACGAGCTTCACTTTGTAGTGCTTGCAAATTTCGCGGACGGATTCGTTGACCTCGTTCTTCAGCTCGGAGTTGAGGATGAAGATGATTTGAGTGTTGAGGTATCGGAGGGTCATGTGGTGGAGCATATAGGCCATGGCTGGACGGAAGGAATAGAGATCTTGCTTGGTCCATCGCTCGTACTTGTATTCGCCGATGGGGGAGTTGGCCCATGCGTCGTTGGTGCCGCCGAAGATGTAAATGATGTCGGGGGCGCCGCCGAGGTTGTCCATGCGGGCGAGGAAGGAGTGGCGGGTGACGTCTTCACGGTTGTAGCCGGTGTTGCAGATGGTGGAGCCAGAGAAGGAGTTGTTCTTCAGCAGTCGCCATCCCTTGGCGGTGATGAGCTGGTGCCACCATGTCTGTGTGACGCTGGTGACGTCGGTCTGTGTGCGCGGTGTGCCGTCGAAGTACCATACGTAGTTAGTGTCGGGCTCGAGGTAGCCTTGGAACGTGCTGTAGGAGTCGCCGAGGATAGACACGGTCTTGATTTGTGCGCTGGCTGCGATGCACAGAGTGAGCAGCACGAGTGTGATGATAGGTTTACGCATCATATTCATTTGGATCTTGGTTTAGGTCGTTGTTGATAGGCTCGGTGTCGATGGTCTCGACGATGTTGGTCGAGATACCGCCATTGAGGTCGATGGCGATGCCGATGGAGTAGCTGATGTCGCTGGTTTCATCGGGGTCACCTACGACGGCGATGAAGTAGAA
Source organism: Bacteroidaceae bacterium (assembly GCA_017615245.1). Classification (GTDB taxonomy): domain Bacteria; phylum Bacteroidota; class Bacteroidia; order Bacteroidales; family Bacteroidaceae; genus Colivivens. Next base: position 4,640 of record JAGAAL010000063.1, on the reverse strand, counting down.
GCGGTCGTGACGGTCCTGCTGCATGTAGTTGAAGTTGAAGCCAGCGAGCACGGAGCGCTTGTAGTCGGCTGCGGGAATGAGCGACTGAAAGGATTCCTTGGTGAAGGTGTGCTCGTAGATGGTTTCCTTTCCGCTGTGGATGACGAGCAGCACGGCGTTGTCGTGATACTTGTATCCTTCGGCGGTGGTGACTACGGGCTGCGAGGGGTCGTTCTGGAAGGCGAATTCGTAGCTGTATTTCGTGCCACCTACTTCCACGGTGCCGTCGAGGTTGTATTCAGCCATGTCGTTCACGGCGCTCATCTTCGGCCCTGAGGTTATGAGTGTGTCGGAGTCGGTTTTCTCGGTTTTGTTGCCGACGCAGCTGGCGAAACCTATTATTGCGGCGGCGATGCTGATTATGATAGCTGTTTTTCTCATGTTTCGATGAATTTGTAGTGCAAAGATACAAATAATTAATAATTCGTAATTCATAATTCATAATTATTTATTATTTTTGCATGTCTTTTAATTAATACCCATATGAAACGAACGATTCTTTTTGCAACAATGCTTGCAGGTGTCCTGATGGCTCAGGCACAGATTCCTTATGTGTATGATAAGGAGTATTCAGGAAAAGAGTTTAAGATGAAACCAGTCGTAAAACCTGAAGAGTTACCTTTGATTGAGAAACTGCCCGACCCGTTTAAGTTCCAGAACGGAAAGCGCTCCACAGACTTCAAGGATTGGGAACAGCATCGCTACGAGATTTCGCAGCTGTTCCAGCAGTATGAGATTGGTATGCGTCCCGTATTGGAGGCAGGTAATCTGAAGGCAGTGATTGAAGATCAGGCTCCAGCTCCAGCAGGTGGCGGACAGCGTCCCGGTGGTGGCGGTGGCTTCGGCGGCTTTGGTGGCGGCTTTGGTGGCTTCGGCGGTTTCGGTGGTGGTGCTCCCGATGAAACGATTGGCGAGCGCAAACAACTGAAGGTGACTGTGAAGCACAACGGTCAGGAACTTGTGCTCACCGCACAGATTCAATACCCTAAGGAGGCAAAGTATCCATGCCCAGCATTGCTTGGCGTATCGAACACGCTGCCTACCCGCTTCTTCACAGGTCGCGGATGTGCCATCGTCAACATCGATGTGTTCGCTGTGACTCAGCATACTCAGAAACGTGGAACGGAGCCTATCAACAAGCTCTATCCCGAACTCGAAGCTAACGGCTCATACTGCTTCTGGGGCTGGTGCGTATCGCGCATCATCGACGGTCTGCAGCAGTTAGGCCCAAGCAAATCAAAGATTGATACGAAGCATCTGGCCATCTCAGGCTGTTCATGGGCAGGTAAGTGTGCACTCTACTGCGGCGCATTCGACGAGCGCATCGCACTCGTTATCGCTCACGAGCCAGGTGGTGGCGGCGTTGCTTCTTGGCGTTATAGCGAGACTCTTGGCAATGTGGAGCGTAGTTTCAATACGAACGACTCATGGTTCTTCGCCAACATCAAGACCGACTATGCTCAGGAGAAGATTGCGCGTATGCCTGTCGACCATCACGAACTCGCTGCCATGGTTTGTCCTCGCGCTTTGCTCTATTTCGGCAACACCGACTATGAGTGGCTTGCTGACGAGAGCGGATACGTCAGCATCAACGCTGCTAAGGAAGTATGGCGCACGTTCGGTATCGAAGATCGCGTAGGTTACAGCATCAGCGGCGGACACGGACACTGCCAGCTCCCCGAGGCTGAGTATCCATACCTCGAGGCCTTCATCGACCGCTTCCTCATGGGCAAGGACGTGAAGACCGACGTGGCCAACGCTCCTATGTTCAAGGACGTTGATTGGAAGGCTTGGATTGCCGACTGGAAATAATTCAAATCATTCATAGGCACGTTCTAGCTTGTCTGGGCGTGCCTTTATTCTGTTACCATCATGAAAAACTTATTGACACTACTATTCACCATTGTGGCTCTCGTACTGATCTCGTGCGAGAACAATCACATTGATCCCGACTGGGAGTGGACACCCGATTCGGCGTCTATCGTCATACCGCCGCCCGTTTCGCGCGAGTTAACGGTGAGTGTGACCATTGACCTTGATGCGGAGATTCTGCCTTCTGGCAATGCCAATAATGCGACGCCAATCCGTCCTGTTTTGCATCCCACCGATCGCATTTACATCTTCGCCATTCCGAAGTCTGAACCGATTTACCGCATGACGGGCTATCTCACGATGGTTGAAGGTTCGCTTTCGTCTGATATGCGCAGCGCACAATTCGCCGGTACCTTATATATATATAAAGGAGGCCAGCCATCGCCTGATATGCCGTTCCATTCTGACAACTATCTCGCCGAATGCCGCGCCGAGGCACATCTGGTTCCTGCGAGTATGGCGGACGACTTCTTCCTTACACAGGCTTCGAACATTTATTCCTACAATTTGGGTTTGAGTTTCGTTCAGGGCAGTGGTTGTGTCGAACGGCTTGTCAACCAGACATTACCAATTCGAAGCGAGACGTACGACGAACAGTCGCATCGGTTTAGCGCATTTTATGCCCCGCCTATCCTCCGCTTCGAGGTGAAAGGCCTTCCTTATGGTGAGTTTACGATTACGTTAGGTACGACACGCGAAGATATTGAAACCGCTACCGTTTCCTACGCTCAGGTATGCAATCTTGGTAACAGTTGCACATACTCGCCGCGGCTGTCAATCGCCCGAACTGGCGATGCTATCTTTGCTGTGGCATTCCCATCTTCTCAAAATATTGAGCATATCCTCCTTGGTGTCCAAGGCTTGTCGCCGAATCCCGAATACGGATTCTATGTGGGCCGTACACAACTCAAGAACAATATGAATTACATCGTTTCGGTCGATGCTCGCATTGATTAATGGGAAAGGGAAGTAGCAGTATAAAAGATAGGGGTCAGCGCAAAAAAAATAGGGCGTCGGCCCTATTTTTTTTGCTTTGCACGGAACTCATCCAACTGTTTGAAGCAATGTCGGTCGATAATCTCCTCCAACTTGCGGTCATGGTTATGGTGCAGGGTGGGTTGAACGCCTCCGATTTCCATCAGTTCGCCATTCTCCTTGGTGTAAGGTTTCCAAGCAACGAAGATGGAAGTATCGTCGGTGTTAGGGTTGCCGTCGTGAGCGAATTTCGCCCAGATGCTGCTCATCGTGTCTGCCCAGTATTTGTTTGTTGTGAGCGTGTTGGATGACAACTGGTTGGAATAGTGGTGAAGCACATCGAAGCAATACTTCAGCTCGGCTCCGTGTGCTGAGCCTTTGAACTCATTTTGGGTGCCCGACTCGCTAACTGTAAACATATATACGTAAGTGTCAGCCTTGCGCTTGCCACCGATGGCATCGGCGGTGATGATGGTCTTTGGACGGAACAGCCAGTCGATACTTAGTAGGTCTTGGGGTAGGCGATTTGCGTCTTCGGACTTAAGCGGATAGGCTTTTGTGAATGCCGCGATGTAGGCATCCGTTTCGTCGCCAAACGTCCTTTGCAGTTCTGTGCGAGCCTGCTCCATCGTCATGGGCTGATTGTATCGCTGGCGCTGCAACTCGTTGAACGTCGTGCCAATCATGATAGGAATGTCATCGCTGAACGATGGGAATGCAGGTTGGAAAGGCTGCTGAACTACATCAGCGCCATCGGGTGTGGGACCGAATCCCCACATCATTGGCGTGCCTGGACGACGGGTACCAATGCTAGCAGCCATGGCACGCTGGCCAGCTTCGTATAGTTCCTTATACGGCACGTCCTTGATTTTATCGACGTCTTTCTTTGCAATTCCAAGCTGTTGAAGCACAGCTTCGCCCAGTTCCTCCGTCATCAGTTTCGTATTGACGTTCAGAATCGTGCCGCTCATGATAATCGCCTTATGGAACAAACCCTTTGCGACAGGCATGCAGAGCAAGGTGCCTACCTTACCGCCTCCACCTGATTCGCCGAAGATAGTCACATTCCCTGGATCGCCCCCGAAGTTCCGGATGTTGTCACGCACCCATTGAAGAGCCGCCACAACGTCGAGCATGCCAACATTGCCTGAATGACGATAGCGTGGGCCGCAAGTCGAGAGGTCCAAGAAACCGAGAATATTCAAACGGTGGTTGATGCTTACTACAACGACATCTTTTTTCGCCAAACACATGCCTGGGTCCCAAGCTGATGTGCCTGAGTCGAAGCCGCCACCGTGCAACCACACCATCACGGGTTTGAGTTGAGGAGCAGTGTAAGCTTCTCCTTTCCGTTGCCGCTCGTTAGGAGTCGTCCACACATTCAGCACGCAGCATTGTTCCGACATCTCGTCCTCCGACATCGGTCGGTTGCTTTGCTGCATCGCTTGCGAACCCCAATGGTCACACACTTTGACTCCACTCCAGCTCTTTACGGGTTGCGGTGGCATGAATCGTTCTACTGTTGCATACGGAATGCCTAAGAACGCCTGCGTTCCTTCTTGAATAATACCTTGCACCAGTCCGGCACGTGTCTTTACAATTGGTTTGTCACTCGTTTGCGCCCAACTGAGCGCCGTTGCAGCCATCATGACTGCGAAAACAATTCGTCTCATACAGATTTGCTTAGGATTTCACGGCAAAGATACGAAAAAGTTTAGAGTTTATGGTTTATAGTTCAGTGTTTTGTGATGATT
>JAGAAL010000062.1 GCA_017615245.1 Bacteroidaceae bacterium | reverse complement strand
TTGCTGAAGAACTCTTTGGCTTCAGGACTCTCTTCTGAATTCTTCACATAATCAGCATAAGTGTATTGCTCGGCTTCAATAGGCTCACCATTGAGATGTGCTGTCACTTGCGAGAAGAATAAGTCGAATGAGGCACCGTCGAAGATTAGATGATGGAAGTCGGCCAACAGATGAAGAGCTGTATCGGTCTCTATGACCTCCAATCGGTAGAGCGGACCTTCGTTCAAACGGAACGGCATAACGAAGCCTTGCTTATGTTGCTCATATTCGGCATCGCTCATCTTTTGGCGGGCTATGATAGCCTCATGCTCCTTGTTCCATACCTGTACGGTCTCATCGCCCTGAAGTTCGAAATGGCAAGCCAGCAACGGGTGCAACCTTACCACGTCGGCTACCGCTTCAGCCAGTTTGTCGGCAGTGATTTCACGGGGGAAGGTCGCACAGGCTGGAATGTTATAGACAATGGCAGTGGGGTTCTTCATGCACTCCATATAGAGACCCTGCTGCGGGTAGGAGAGCAAGGCGGGGAATGCGGAAGGTTGGAGGTGGGAAGTGGCATGTGGAAGGTCGTTTCTCGTTCCACGTTCCTCGTACCACGATTTCAGAATCTCGTTCTCAATGCCTTGCAGCGTACCGTTCTTGATCAGTGACTTCGAATCGAGAGTGACTCCGTAGCGTTTGTTCACCTGTACGGCGAGTTTGATAGCAGTTATAGAGGTCAATCCGGCATATCCCAAAATGGTGGTGATGCCGAAGTCGGTATTGTTGATGATGCCGGCAATCATTTCGTGGAGTTCCTCTTCCAGTACATTCAACGGCGCATTCACGGTTTCGGCCGAAGTGGCTTTCTTCTCGGGTTTTGGCAGTGCCTTCTTGTTCACCTTCTGGTTCTGGTTCAACGGGATGCTGTCAATCTGCATCGTCACGGCAGGCACCATATACGGTGGTTTCTGGTCGAGGATGAAGTTGTTCAACGCCTCGATGTCTATCTGCTCATCGCTGACGATATAGGCAGCAATGAATTTTCCTCCGCCTGGCTCATCAAAAGCCTGGACAGTCACATCCTTGATACCAGGGAAGTCACGGATTACGGTTTCCACCTCTTTCAGCTCGATGCGGAATCCGCGAATCTTCACCTGTCCATCGCTACGACCCACAAACTGGATATTGCCGTCGCTTAGATAGCGTACGATGTCGCCGGTCCTGTAAATTCGCCCATACTTAGCGTCTTTCGAGAAAGGATTATCTATAAACACTTCGGCTGTTTTCTCGGGTCGGTTCAGATAGCCTCGTCCCACCTGTGGTCCACTGGCCCAAAGCTCACCCACAGCACCTGCCGGCAAACGATGGCCTTGTGGATCGACAACATACAGGTGCATATTATCGATTGCTTTACCAATGGGAATATTCTTTAACTTCCCATCCACTTGATAGCAAGTCTCAAGAATGGTAGTTTCCGTAGGTCCATAGGCATTATGCAGCTTATAACCCTTAGGAGGCTCAAGCGAAGCCAGTTTCTCTCCGCCCGTAGTGAAGTGTTTTAACGAATGGTTATCAATGGTTGTCGCAAACTGATACGCCACCTGTGTCGTCATAAAGGCATTAGTGATGTGTTCACGCTCGATATACTCGTTCAGGGCTATCAAATCCAAACGCAGTTCCTCAGGTATGATATACACCGTAGCTCCACGCGTCAGGGCCGGATATGTGTCGAACATATTAGCGTCGAAACCATACGACGCATAAGCAGTAACCTTATCTGTTTCCTGCAGGTCGAAATAGCGATGATACCAATGGATAAAAGCCACGAGATTACTATGCGTCAACTGACAACCCTTGGGCGTACCCGTCGAGCCTGAGGTATAGAGGAGAATAAATAAGTTATCAGGGGAAACCTCGACTTGTTGATGTGCCGTTATTTCGATATTTTTGAGGTCCTTTGTCAGTAGCACTTCACCCTGATACTCATCCACAATGGGGCGCAACTGCTCGTCGGCAATCAGCAGTTTGGCACCGGCATCCTGCATCATGAAGTTCAGGCGCTCTTTTGGATAGGTAGGATCCAATGGCTGATAGGCACAACCCGCCTTCATAACGGCTAACGAAGCAATAGGCATCCATTCACCACGCGGAATCAGGATGGAGACTACATCTTCAAGTCCTAAGCCCTTCGAGACAATATAGCCAGCGATTCGGTCACTCAACTCGTCAACCTCTCGGTAAGTCAGCCTGGTATCTTTATAAACCACAGCAATGTTATCGGGAGTCTCTTTGGCCTGTCTGCGGAACAACGAGACGATGGTTTGTGTATCATCGTAATCGACATCTGTTTCGTTGAAGGAATCCAGCAACTGCGTTTGCTCTACAGAAAGAAGCGAAATGTCAAAAAGTCGAGCCTGAGGCTGGTTGATGAATGTCTTCAGCACATTGGCGATAGACTCGGTGAGTTGGGCAACTAATGATTCACTGTACTGTCCGTTGTCATATTCCGTCACGATGCAGGGTTGTCCGTTGTGTATCTCCAAGCGTACGATCAACCGGAACTTAGGAGCACCCGCCTCTAAGCTTTCAACACTTACCTCATGTCCGTTCTGCATATAACGTGTCACCATTCCCAACTGATAAGCAAAGGCCAGCTCTGGCGTATAACCATAGTCTTCGGCAATACGGGCAAAAGGATACTGCTCATGTCGCATGGCCTCGTCGAAGCGTTTGCTTACATCCTTGATAAAGTCCATTACACTCACGTCAGTAAGTTTGGCGGCGAAAGGAAGTGTATTGACAAACATTCCGAAGGTGTTCTGGATACGTATATTGGAACGTCCGCTGGAAACTGTACTGATATAAAGGTCTTCATTGCCGGTGAAGCGGGCAAAGACTAATAGCGTAGCCGCCAATGTCAGATGTGCTGGTGTCACGGGATGCTCCCGACAGAAACGCTCAACAGCCTCCAAATCGATGGGACGATACAATTCTGATGACTTTTCGCACTCATGAGGCGTTGTCAGGTCGGGTGGCAACTCTGTAGCCCCCTCGCACGATCCCAACAAGTTATCATAGTAAGCCTTGTGTGCCTCGGTGGACTCTCTCTGTTCGTCGGCAGCGTGATTCAGATGGGTATAGGTCTCCGCCTCCACATTCTTGCCCTCCAAGACATCACATAGCTGGACAATAAACAGGTCCAGTGAACTGCCGTCGAATACCAGATGATGGATATCCAAAAGCAGGTACACACCGCTCTCTGTCTTGGCAATCTCCATTCGACAGAGTACATCCTTGTTCAAATCAAACGGACGCACAAAAGCCTTCTTGTGTTCTGTGAGCTGTTCGTCCGAAAGGGACAATACGGGAATATCGATATCAACGGGTGCATAACGTTGCACAATGTCGTCGCCCTCGGTCTCAAAATGAACAAAGATGTGCTTGTGAGCCTCTAAAACCGTCAGCACAGCTTTGCGCAATTGCTCGGTATCCATATCGGCAGGGAAACCGAGCACCCATGGGATATTGTACTGAGTGTCTTCAGGGTTATTGATGAAATCAACATAAACACCTGTTTGGGAGAAAGAAAGTGGTGCCACCGTCATTTCATCTGCGGGTG
>JAGAAL010000061.1 GCA_017615245.1 Bacteroidaceae bacterium | reverse complement strand
GTATAGAGGGCACCACCCAGATGCAGCGGCGGACGTCCGTTGGTGTAGCTGTCTTCAATGACGAGGTATTGCACCTCCTCAGCATTGACGAAAGGTGCAGTAAACGTGTGTTTCTCGGTTTCGATGTAGTTGTTGTCTTCGAATCCGTCGGCAGCCAACAGTTCCTTTACCTTCTCATGCGGGCGAGGCGTAATCTTGTCGATCATCGACCAAGGGAATGTAATCTTCGATTTGTCTTTCAAGTAGTCAAGGAAGGCCGCGGGTACCAGTCCGTCGGCCACCCATCGCTCGGCATAGGCAAAGACACCGGCTTTCACCTTGTCGCCATTGTGCGAGCAGTTGTCCATTGACTGCACGGTGAGTGGTAGCTGTCCTGCCTGCCAGCGCTCGTAGAGTAGGGCACACACCTTTCCCATGGCAAAGATGGGGTGCAAGCCTCGCGCCAGGTCTTGTTCGTTGAACGAATAGCCTTTCTCGGTGATGGTGAAGGAGATCATCTGCAACGACGGGTTGCGGAATATCTGTACGAGACGTTTCCAGTCATCGAATTGCCAGTCGGCTTTTAGCGCCTCTGTCACCGAGGCGATGACTTTTTTCTCGATAGTGCCCGAAGACTGCAGGCTGACCAGCAGCGACAGGTTGTCGTAGGGTGCATATGCCTTGTCGATGACCTCGAAGTCGAAGGTCTCAGCCACGATAACACCCCGGTCGTACTTGCCTGTGTTCAGAGCATCGTTGAGGATGGCAGCAGGGAAGGCACGGAAGATGTTGCCACCCCCGAAGTGCACCCATGTAGGTTCGTTGTATGTCTTCTGCCGTACAGCGGCGATGTCGAACTTTGGAAGCTCATAGCCTTTTGCTTCCCACTCTGCGGCATCAAACTGGCCGCTCAGTATGTCTTTCAGTTTCATATTGTTGATGATTGATTATTATTTTGAGAGAAATTTTCGACCACGATAGATATAAATACCTTTGGGTAGTTTCCCGCTTCCATCTTCCACACGTCGGCCTTGCAGGTCGTATATCCCGTCGTGCATATCATTTCGCATATTTTCAATCTGCTGAATAGCGGTGGTTTCCTGCTCGGCCTGTATGCCAACTTCAGCAGCAGAAGTCCATGCGTTGTTGTTGATTTCCGACTTGGCGACGAACTTCAAATAACGTCCTTTGGTAGGTGTCTTCAACGTGGCCACCTGGAGCGATGTCGTATTCTTGAATTCACCCGTCACGACAGGGTTTCCCCATGTCTTTCCGTCGTTGCTGAGATAAACTTCGTAGGCTTTTACCATTCCATTCTGGTTGCCATCCTGACGAGCCAAATAGGTAAAGGCCGTCACCTTATAGGATTGAATCATGTCAACAACAAGCGTGTGGGGACACTTGGGTTCGTTTGCTCCCCATTCGGTATGCCAGAATGTATCGTTCTTTCCATCAAAGGCCAAACGAGCTTCGTTTTCACCATGCTGGCTATCTACGCTGACCAGCTTCCATGCAGTCTTGCTAATGAACATATCAAAGCTATAGCTCATCACGGGGCTGGCGAGTAAACCGTCGGCAGTACAGTAGGCGTTGATAGTACATGCATCGTTGTGAGAGATCATAGAGGTGTATTTCTGATACTCACCACCGTCAATGCTATAGTAGATAGTAGCCTTCTTAGTAGTTGTAGTCATCTTGATACGTCCGTTGGTTTGACGTTCACAACTTACTGGCTGACAGACGGGCATGTCAACGCGTGCTGCTTTGGCTGCATTGATTTCGGCTGTGAGAGGAATTATAAAGAAACGGAAGGGCGTGTTGGCAGCACGTAACTCGTATTTATCCATGACCTCAGAACCGCAACTGGCATTGCCAAGTCCACGAGTAGCTGCATCGAGCGAGACAACCGTAGTGGTACAAGGCTTGAACTGATAGGTGTGTTTTGAGCGGTTGTCACGATTGGTGTAATTGTCCTCTGGACGGAAGTGTACGGCAGAGGCTGCCATCTGTTCGGGAGCTACGAAAAGCAGTCCTCGTCCTTCTTCATTGGTAAGAGACATCCATCGTACTTCCTGCTTGGTGCCATGTTCCTGTGGAAGGATGTAGTCTTCACGCTGGTCGGTGACGGTGGTTTTATAAATTGCAGGCAGACATGCTTCCTTGCGATCACGATAGTTATCCCATGGGCCACGTCCGAACCATGATAGTTGTTCCATTGCGGAAGGCATCTCCAGCCGGAATCCCATTTTGGGAATGATGGTACCCGAAATAGACGGGCTTATAAAGGAGTTGACCATCATTGTACCATCGGCACAGACGATGAAATCGAGCATGACGGAGAATGAAGTGCCGTTCTGTCCCGTATAGACACTATTCAGTGCTACACTTACTGTCTTTCCATCACTAGAGGTCTGTATTTCCGACCCTGTGCACTTCACCGAAAGTTTGCTAAGGCCCATCGTGTCCCAATTGCTACTCTGATTTCTATCATTGTCGGTAGGAAGACGGAAAACACTGAGAAGCAGAGGCTTGCTAACCATTGATGTCCCATCATATGTGTAGTTAGTCAGCGTTCCTTGGGTCTTGCTGAACACGGCTTTGAATTTGCTGTTGGAAACCGTAACCGAAATAGATGTTTCATCAACATTTAATGCTTCGCATCCTGAGAGTTGGTTCAGATCGTACATAGATTTCTTGGCGACCTGCATAGGTAGTTTCTCTTCGGCTACGATAAAACCAGCATCTGCCCAAGGGGTGGCGTCTTTTTGTTTTGCAGAGAACTGGATGAAATATTCCATGTCTTCCTGCCAGGTTATTTGAGGGGTTTCTATGCCAATTACTACGCTATCGCCAGCAGCGACCTCCTTGTCGATGATTCCGCCGTCAAGCTTGTTCCCCTCCTCATCCATCACAACATAGCTCACCTCGTAGTGCGAACTGGGAAGGAATGCCATCTTGTTCTTAAGGAGGTACTGGTAAATGTTGCCCTTCACAGGTTTGAATTCCAATGGCTGATAGACTTTCTTCGTGTTATACGATTTGGCGGTCAAGGTCCAGTCAGGACGCACCAAACCATTGATGCAGAAGTTTCCGTCGTTAGGTACATCGCCGAAGTCGCCTCCATATGCCCAATACTCCTTACCTGTACTGCTCTTGGTGAGAAGGCCCTGATCCTTGAAATCCCAGATGAACTCACCTGTCAAACATGGATACTTCTCATAAAGATTGAACATATCGCGAACATTACCCATAGAATTACCCATAGAGTGGCTGTTCTCGCATTGTATGTGAGGCTTCTGCCCAGTCTTTCCCTGACGGGAAGAACCTATCCATTCAATGCTACCATAGGAAGCATACATTGAAGAACTCACGTCAGCATAGTCGCTATTGCCTTCGTAATGTGTCAGGCGGGTTTTATCGAGTGCCTTGATCGCACTTGCCACATACTTGAAGTTCTCGCCACCACCGCTCTCATTGCCAAACGACCACATGAAAATGCACGGATGATTGCGCATCCACAGTACATGGTTTTCCGACCGCTCAACCATTGCATGGCGGAACAACTCGAGTGATGACAACTTCTGGTGAGCATGACATTCCACGTCGGCTTCAGCCAATACGTAGAGCCCATATTTATCGCAGAGGTCGTAGAAGATGGGATCGTTCGGATAGTGGCTGGTACGGACGGCATTGATATTCAAACGTTTCATGGTCTTAATATCCTCTTCGATTTCCGCATCTGTGATGGCACGTCCGTTGATGGGTGAGAAGTCGTGTCGGTTCACGCCGTGAAACACCATACGTTTACCATTGATGATAAGAGCACCATCGCTACGGATACCCACTTCGCGGAATCCCACCTTTCCCCCCCGAATGTCGTAGATATGGTCGGCATCGTCTTTCAGCGTCAGCACGAGGTCGTAGAGATTAGGGGTTTCTGCACTCCATAGTCGAGGAGCCGTGACATCCATGTCGATGCTACCAGAACAGTTTTCTACACCACATGTGCCCTGAGCAATAATCTGACCGTTATCCAATATCTTTGCCTGAACGATACCGTTTCCAGTAATGTCGATACCCTCGACGCTCACTTTGACGTTGGCTTTAGCATTGACGTATTTGTTGTCGAGATCAGTGGTGAAGAAATAGTCTTTGATGCGAACCTTGGGTGCCGACCAAAGGAAACAGTGGCGCTGAATGCCAGTAAGACGCCAGTAATCCTGACACTCCAAGAAAGAACCGCTGGTGAAACGATATACCTGTAGGGCCATCACGTTTTCGCCTTCCACCAGGTATTCCGTAATATTGAACTCTGCCGGTATATACGAATCTTCACTATAGCCAACACGCTGACCATTCAGCCATAGATAGAAGCCATGCCCCACGCCGTTGAAGCGTACAAACACATCGCGTCCTGTGAGCATAGCAGAGGACACGTTGAACTTCTTACGATATGTACCCACGGGGTTGGGCATATTGCTGTTGTAAGTGAACCATCCCGGCCTTTCGGCCATGACGCTGTATGTGGATTCGTTGAACGAGAATGGATAAGCGACGTTGCAGTAGAGAGGCTTGTCCCACGACTTACCATTCCGCAAACCCCATACTTGCCAACTTGAGGGAACGTCGATATCCGTCCATGCAGCATCGTTATAGTCAACGGAGCACATCTTGTCGGTGGCTTTCGTTGGTGTGTTCACCCATTGAAATTTCCAGATGCCGTCGAGTGACTGGAAGTAGGGCGAGAGAGTCATGTCGTTCTTTATGACATCTTCCTCGCTTGCCATAGGCAGGGCAACCGTGTGTGCTGTCTCCCTGTTCACACTTGTCACCTTCGGGTCATCCCATTCTTTTCCTGTCTGTGCAAAAGTAGTGGTGATGGTAGTAAGAGCTATCAGGGAAGTGATGATTCTTTTCATGATGAACGCGGGTTGATGGATTACTGTTGGGGGGTGATGACTCGATAGTTGCCGCTGAGGTGCATAAAGGCGAAGAGGCGCAACAAGCCATCGTAATAGGCATCGAAATATCCGTCTTCGAACGGCTCGTGACGTGCATTCCACAATGCATCGACGAACTCTTTGCTCTTTGCGTGTGAACACATTACAGAAGCAGCAGCAAGTGTGGACATGAGTCCTATGCTGTGACGCAGCTTGCGGAATCCTCCTGCAGGAAGAATCTCATCACCTTCAGGAAGTGTGCCGTCAGTACGGTATTGGTCGACATAGTTGTCGATGCCCTGCGAATAGAAGAAGTTCTGAATGGTTTCGCCATACCATTGTTGCCAGTCACGATCGGAACAGCTCCATTCGTAGTCGAGTGCGATGTTCATAGGTACTCGCCAGGAGTCGTAGCGGAAGTTGCTGTTGCCCATTCGTCGGGGTGCACCCTGCTGGCGCTGTTGCATACCTGGGAATCGTGGCATCTGCATCTCGCTGCCGTCGTATTGGCAGTTGTCAGCATTCAATCCCGTCTTCCCGTTGATGGCCTTGTGCAGGAACTCGCGGCTCTTCGCGGCACATTCATTCCAATAGTCGCTATGACCATCGTCGGCCCATCGTGCCCATACCTCGTAGAAAGCAGGAATATGATAGCTGGGGTCGGTGAAGCGCTGTCCGAAGCCGTCGGGGGTAAAGGTGATGAGCTTTGTGGCAGGATCAATGAGATACATCTGCTGAGGTCCGTTCTGCTGAGGTCCGAATCCTCCAAAACCAGGACGTGCCTCGGGTGTGTATTCGCGTGGCTGGATGCAGTCGAGGATGTGTTGTGCCTCTGCTTTGTAGTTGATGCCTGTGTCGTTGCCCCATCGGTTGGATGCGAAGATGAGGGCAGTAATGAAATACAGCTCACCATCGGAGGCGGCACCCTCGGCATTGCGGGTGCCGTCGGTCTTACAGCTCCATGCGAAGTAGCCTTTCCGGTTGCCTTCCTGATGTTGCATATACCGCTTACTCCAGCGCCACAGGCGGTCGAAGATGTC
>JAGAAL010000060.1 GCA_017615245.1 Bacteroidaceae bacterium | reverse complement strand
CATGCAGCAAGATTTCTTCAATGTCTGCAAGAGGAGATTTGTGTGGTGCATGGAGGACAACTTTAAGCCCAAAGAATATATCGAGTTGTAAATATTGGATAAAAATGAAAATCCCCAACATCCTGACAGCGTCGAGAATTGTATTATGCCTGCCTCTACTCTTGGTGGATGCTATGACTGTGCCCTTCTGGGTGCTCTACGTGATAGCTGGTACAACGGACATGCTCGACGGCTTTCTGGCAAGACGATGGAGCGTGGAGAGTAAGTTCGGGGCAAGATTAGATAGTATGGCAGACTTCGTGTTTGTCTTGGCAGTAGGATATAAATTGTTTCCGTGGCTGAAATTGCCTGCTTTGCTATGGATGATGATAGGGTTTATAGCGGTAGTGAAAGCAAGCAATGCCGTTAGTGCATACATAGTAAGGCAAAGAATGGAATTCCAGCATACTAAAGCCAACAAATTGACTGGGTTCTTGCTCTTTATCGGCATGATGAATATCGGGCAGTCATACTTCATCCTTGTTGCATGGATGATTGCTTGCATTGCCCTTTTCACTGCTATACAGGAAGGGCATTATATTCGTAGCAAATAAATCATCTATCACATTTTCGTGCAATTTATCCCAAATATTTGGCGATTCCAGCAACTATTTGTAATTTCGCAGTCAAAAATAATTTAAGAAAACAAAAACTTATGAAAACCGGGAAAAAACAAGAAATCGCATTTTGTGGTTTGAACTGCAAGAAGTGCGATGCCTATATTGCCACAAAGGCCAATGACCAAGCGTTACGTGAGAAGACTGCTAAGCTTTGGTCTGAGATGAACAACACTAACATTCTGCCTGAGCAAATCAATTGTGAGGGTTGTCGAATAAATGGCAAAAAGTTCGTGTATTGTGAGAGTATGTGTGGTATTCGCAAATGCGCCATGAATAAAGGCTATGAAACCTGTGGCAACTGCCCTGATATGGATGCTTGCCCAACCCTTATGGTTGTAACCACTAATAATCCAGAAGCCCTGAAGAACATAATGGTATGAAAATAGAACTTGCAACTTTACAAGATGTTCCTGCGCTTCTCGACCTGCAACACAAGGCTTTTGGTCCCCTGTGCGAGGATCTGAATTGGAAGGATGCTCCAATCTTGACAGAATCATTGGAACATGCTTACGAGGAATTTGCAAAATGTACAACTTTGAAAGTCCAAAACGACGAAGGGCATATCATCGGCTCCATTTATGGTAACGTGACGGATGGTTCCCTATACATCGGCCGTCTGATGGTCTTGCCAGAATATCAGCAACAAGGAATTGGCAAGCAACTGTTTCAAGAAATTCAATCACGTCTTCCACATAGCCGTGCCTGGCTCTGTACATGCCAGCAGGTAAGACCTCCGTATGAATTCTACCGGCGTGAAGGGTTCAAATCCTACAAGAGCGAGGAAGTGGGACCTGGATTGACTTGGGTTTATATGGAAAAGATATTATAAATTTATTGGATATATGAGGAAATATTGGATTGACAATTTACGGTGGGCCACAGCTGACATTATAAATGTGATGATCATGACTGCAATCACCTTATTCATTCCTTTCACAATCTTTCAATTTTTAATTATTTAACTATTTGTTCGCTGAACAGACCCCTATGTTCTGTTTCACGGTGCAAAGACAGAGTATTTTTGTGAGGTAAGAAAATGAAAAAAACTATTCTGCGACTATAGATTCCCTAAAGATTTGTGAGGTTTTTCCAAAAACAGGCGGATATTAAGAAAATTTATGTATCTTTGCAGTAAAATTACCTATCATTAACTAAAATATTACGGAATATGAGAAAAATTACATCTTACTGCTGCTGGACAGCATTACAGATACTGGTTGTATTGTGTATCTGCCTATTGAAGTCGGAGCCGATACAGGCTCAAATGATTGTAGAGGAGGAAAAACCGCTGCTGACGCTGGCGTGTATCTCGGACATTCACACGGAACGTGGACTGATTACCGATATTAACAACATCGGAATTCGTGGTTCGTTTTCGCAAACGCTAACGCGAATTAAGAACGAAGAAAAAATCGATGTACTGCTATTGGGAGGCGACTGCACAAGCGATGCAACGATTCCTGCAGCAAATTGGGAAAAAGTTCGAACGCTCATTGCGAACTATAGTCGCAAGGCATTCCAAGACTCGAGCAATACGCCTGTGCTCTATGTAACAGGAAACCACGACTATGAGGTGGCGAACTGGTACGATCTGCCGAAGTCGTATAATGCAGGCGACTACTACACGTATCCGATGAAGCAGGATATCGGGGAACTGACAGCTGACGAGGCTTTCTACGAGGATGCCGACAATGCGGACCTAGGCAAGATGACACTCCTGGCAGCTTACCATTATGTGATTCACGGGTTTGACTTTGTAATTCTGAATTGTGGAAAGCATCAGTTCAAGGATGCAGGACACTACGAGTATTCCGTGGAATCTGTGCAATGGGTAGCTGATAAGTTGGCGGAGATTTATGCTGCCGACCCTACGAAAACGGTATTCTTTGCCCTCCACATTCCATTCGCCGACTCAAACAGCATCCGTTCGGCATCGAAGGGAATCGTATCATCGACTGGCGAAAAACTATTGAAGAGCACATTGGCAAAGTATCCTAATCTGATTATGCTGTACGGTCACGACCACGGAGAAGATAAAGCCTATACACGCAAAAAGACATCGCAACGTGTGACCCGTTACGACAAGAACGGTGCTGTGATTGACACCTACGACGAAACACATGTTGACGGTTCATTACCTGAAGGCTATGTACCCGAAGACGAAGCCACTGCAGAGACTCCAACGTTCTACCTCTGCAATGCACAAAATAGTACCTATATCGGTTACGACAGCTATAACATCGCACCAATCAGTACTCCGAAAGCCATTACAGTGACGGTTCAAACCAACGGGGCTCTCTACTTCAATATCGAAGGTACGAACCCATCAGGCGGCAGTCCGAATAACTACATCCACATAGGTAGCAACGGCTACTACTCAGTGGGTGATGCAACAGGACTCTATATCTATGAAGTAGATTCCTCGGGTGACGGAACTGTAGGAACACTCGCATCGTTCCCAGAGGATGGACACTGCTACATAATTGTCGGCGAGAAGAGCAGCAAATGGTATGCGATTTCAAACAGCCTCTACAATGCAGGAGGTTCCGGTCAGCGTATGCAGCGAGTAGAGGTAACCAGATCGAGCGACGGTTCAACGGTAACTCTTTCAGCAGCCAACGCTGACATTATCTGGAAGGTAATAAGTGCAAATGCAGCAGAATCTACTGAGGAGACAGGTAAATGGAGCGTATACAATGAGGCATCAGGTCTTTATCTCGGTTTCAACTCTATCAATATATCTGCAGTGAGTCAGGCCACAGCCGTCACATTCACACCGAAGAGTTCAACACCCAACGAGTTTTCAATAACCGTAAGCGGCTCTGGCTCCGAAGCAAACGGAAACTACCTCTATTCAGGTTCATCAGGTCGCTTCTCTGCCAACACAAATTACTGTCCGTCATACCTCTATCATGTCACTCAGATGGATGACTCAGGCATCAAAGCAGAAATTGCCAGCGAAATCACAGAGGGAGAAAAGTACGTGATTGTGGTTCGGAACAATAACGACCAAAGCAAATACTATGCACTCACCAGTGAAATATACAACGGGAACCGCCTTGTGGGACTGCTCGTCACACGTGATGGTGATGAGGTGACGCTCAAGGCTACCGACACCAAAGCCGTTTGGACCATCAACAAATACACTGTACCCGAAGCTGATGCTAGTTTCTTCTCTGCCTTCATGGGGTCTATGCGCTATTATTACAACACCATCGACCCAGGCGACATGCCAGTAGAGACTCCTAACATCGTTCAGGCACTGATGGTTTACGTATATAAAGATCGTGTGGAACTTCACATGAAAAACTATAACAAGTCAGGAACCATCAACGGAATCATCGTCAATAAGTACCTCGTGCCATACATCTCCTACCGAGATGTGAAAGACCCAGCAACCTCGGTCAATGACATCGAACTGAAGGACTATTTCTTGGAGCCTGTTCATACTTATGATCTCACAGGCCGTAGTATCTCAGAACCGAAGAAAGGTATTAATATTGTCGGAGGACAAAAAGTTTTGGTGAAGTAAAATAGAACCAAGATATCATTCTTAATTCTAAAATAGATCGGGCCTGCTATTGCAAGTCCGATCTATATTGTCTAAAGTGTTTATTCCAGAAGATCGTGACGATTCTCTAAGACATCGAACGTAGCGATACCGCTTTCAAGGAAATTGTTATAAGTGAATAACCCAACGCGGTCGCCTCGGTAATTAGCCCAACGTAGTTGATAATCGCAACCATCGGCAAATCGGAAATGAATACCATCGAAACTGAAAGAGTAGCGACTGAGTCCGTCAAGTCCCCACTCGGTACGTAGGTAAATCAATTTGGCATGCTGGCCTTGCAACGCATCGAGACGATGAGCAGAACTGCTATCGGATTGGAAGAATAGGTAGCGAACGCGACCTGCCTGCTCGACGCCGAACATGGACCAAGGACCAGAGAAATGACATATACCTGCACGCTGTCCGTCTGCCAGTTGGCTGAGTTTGAGTTTCACGGTAATACGGCTATGCTGCGTACGCCATGAGCGTGTCGAAAGAATGTTACCTACTTTGAGAAGATTGTCGCGTTCCAATGGAAGGAAAGCTTCAAGGCGAACACGCATAAGGCCTGCACGACGGGTCACCGTTTCCTTGTCCTCACGAGGATAATAGTTCCATTCCCAGAAGTCGCTCCCAGGAGATGTTTGTTTCGTGGTCCGACGCTGCCAGTACTGTATTCGGCGCTGTGTACCGACCGTAGACTTGTGTTGGTCGCGCTGTATACCAACCGTAGGTATAGGATAACGCCACACCATCTCGCCAATACCCTGAGCATTGGATTGCCCAATGACAGGCCAACCATCAGCCGTCCACGTTACAGGTAGCAAACTGGCAATGCGTCCCGACCAATCACCATCACCGTGGTGAGTGAGGAAGAAGCAACGACCATCAGAATCAAACAGGAACCCTCCCTGATTAGGTTCATGCCACTGACGCTGCACCTCCGACATGGGCCGTGCGCCTTCATAAGGTCCCGAGGCAACACGTGAACGCTGAATCATCAGTCGGCGCCCCTCATAATTGACTTCAGAATAAAGGTGATAGAACCATCCATCGCGCTTATAAAGCTTGTTTGCCTCGCGCCCCGCCCCTTGGTGGATAAGTCGGCGTGAGTCGGGCAAGATGTCCTTGTAGTTGCGCGAGAGACTGAACACATAAGTCTTATAATTATCGGAAAACTGCGTGGCTATTAAGTATCCGTTACCCAGTTCATCGAAGAAAGGGCATGGGTCATCCCATCCCCCTCCAATAGACATCTTCGTCAAGTCATCCCACGGACCTTCTACCTTTTCCGCAGAAGTCATGAAGTAGCCCTCGTCAGGTGTTCCAAAATAGACATAGAACCGACCTCGAAACCATCGGATGGCTCCTGCCCAGATGCCACGCCCATAACGATCCATCACATCGTAGTTCATTGCCGGACTGATTTGGCGAATATCCTTCACAGCATAACCAGCCAACGTCCAATTCACCATGTCGGTCGATTTCATGATAATCATCCCAGGTTGAAACTGAAATGTCGATGAAATCATGTAATACACACCATCATGCTCAATACAATCTATGTCGCTGAAATCTGCAGGCAGGACGGGATTCTGGTAATACCCATCATGTGTATCACCCCATACCTTCCAATGTCCCCAATCCTGTGCCGAAAGACTGGCACACCATGTAAGAACCAACGATGTTATGAGAACCTTCACTTTCACTTCAATCGTGCCAATACGGTTTTGATTCGGTTCATGGCCTCGACAATATTCTCATCGCTTGTAGCATAGCTCATCCGGAAACAGTCTGGGCTTCCAAAAGCATCGCCACCTACTGTAGCGACATGGCCTACTTCGAGCAGATACATTGCGAAATCAGTAGAGTTGTTGATGACATGCCCACCATCAGTCTTACCAAAATACGACGAACACTTCGGGAACAAATAGAACGCGCCCTGAGGGTCATTCACCTCAAGACCAGGAATCTCCCTTGCCAACTTCACAATCAGGTTTTTACGACGCTCGAAAGCCTGTCGCATATCCTCCACACATTGTTGGCTACCCGTATATGCAGCCTCAACGGCTTTCTGGCTCACACTGCAAGGACCACTCGTGTACTGGCCCTGCAACTTATTGCAACCCTTTATAATCCACTCTGGCGCAGCGATGAAACCAATTCGCCAACCTGTCATTGCGTATGCTTTGCTTACTCCGTTGATAATCACTACACGTTCCTTAATGTCAGGGAACGAAGCCATAGATGCATGCTGACCTACATAGTTGATGTGCTCGTAAATCTCGTCGGCAATAACGATGACCTGCGGATGCTTCAGCAGCACATCCTTCAATGCCTCCAACTCCTTCAGGCCATACACAGAACCCGTAGGATTGCTTGGTGAACAAAGTATCAGCGCTTTTGTCTTAGGCGTGATAGCAGCTTCCAATTGCTCTGGAGTAATCTTGAAATCCTGTTCAATTGTTGCCTCCACAAACACAGGCGTTCCTTCTGCCAGCAGTACCATCTGTGGATAGCTCACCCAGTAAGGAGCAGGGATGATTACCTCATCGCCGGCATTCACAAGTGCCATCACGGTATTACATACCGACTGCTTGGCACCGTTTGAACATAGAATCTGGGAAGGCTTATAATCCAGTCCGTTCTCGTTCTTCAACTTAGCCACGATGGCGTTCTTCAATTCAGGGTAGCCTGGTACAGGACTATAGCGCGACCAGTTCTCATCGATAGCCAGCTTTGCAGCCTCTTTGATATGGTCGGGTGTATTAAAATCCGGTTCGCCCACACTCATGTTAATCACATCGACACCCTGTGCCTTCAATTCACTACTCCGCTGCGACATAGCAAGTGTTGCCGATGGTTGCAGCCTTTGAAGTCTTTCTGATAATTCCATTGTTATTATTGTTTTATATATTTTTCACTTAAAAGTGCAACAAGTGCCCCATGCGTTCCTTCTTCGTCCGCAGATAATACTCGTTGTATTCGTTCGGAGTAATCTCGATAGGTACGTTCTCCACAATCTCCAGACCATAACCCTCCAAGCCCACACGCTTCACTGGGTTATTCGTAATCAGGCGAATCTTGCTCACACCCAGTTCCCGCAATATCTGCGCTCCGACACCATAGTCGCGAAGGTCGGGATCAAAACCCAAATGGATATTCGCATCCACCGTATCCAATCCTTGCTCTTGCAACTTATATGCTGCTATCTTATTCATCAGTCCGATGCCTCTCCCCTCTTGCAGGAGATATACCACACAGCCCTTTCCTTCTTTCTCAATCAACTGCATGGAGCGGTGAAGCTGTTCTCCACAGTCACACCGTTTGCTGGCGAAGATATCGCCTGTGGCACACGACGAATGCATCCTCACCAATACAGGTTCATCTTTTTCCCATGAGCCTTTAATCAACGCCACATGCTCTAGACCGTTGCTCTTCTGGCGGAACGGGATGATACGGAAGTGTCCGTACTGCGTAGGCATATCAGCTTCTACACCCTTCTCCACCAACGACTCCTTCTGCAGGCGATAAGCAATAAGGTCTTTTATCTGTATTAACTTCAGCCCAAACTCCTTTGCTTTCTCAATCAACTGCGGCATTCGAGCCATCGTTCCATCAGGATTTAATATCTCAATCAGCGCAGCAGCTGGTTGCAATCCTGCCAATCGAGCCAAATCTACTGCGGCTTCCGTATGTCCAGCCCGTCTCAACACTCCGTTATCCTGTGCATACAGAGGATTGATGTGTCCGGGTCGGCCAAAGGTCTCAGGCTGTGACTGAGGATCGGCCAATGCCTGAATGGTAGCAGCCCGGTCGGCTGCGGATACACCTGTCGTACATCCTTCCAACTTATCCACCGTCACAGTAAATGGGGTTCCTAACACAGAGGTGTTATTATCCACCTGATGCTGCAGACCTAATTCCTGAGCACGCGAAATGGTAATCGGCGCACAAAGCACACCCCTACCCTCCCGCAACATGAAGTTCACCTTCTCGGGCGTAATCATCTCTGCAGGAGTAATGAAATCGCCTTCGTTCTCCCGATCCTCATCATCCACCACAATCACGAACTTGCCTTGACGGAAGTCCTCAATTGCTTCTTCTATACTGCTAAATGTCATTATATTTTTTTCCATTGATGGTCTGTATTAAATGTTCACCGGCTTCTATTACAGCCTTCAAGTCTTTCCGCAATCGGTTGTGGAACCGAGGTTCGGTTCTGAGAATCGGCAGACGGTTCAAGTAGTGGAAAACCGCACGGTCGCGGGCATTCGACAATTCCTCCACACAAGCCTCCAATTCCTCGGCAATCCATTCCAGTTTTTCATCGCGACGGTTTCTGATAATATGTACCAACAACTGTACCAGCAACAAACGCCGTACACCTTTGCGATAAACGCGACATTCGTGTACCAAACACTGCAGACGTTCACTCACAGCAGGATAATCCGGATCGTTAATGATGACTTCCTTCCTTGCCATATGACGCTTCACGCGGATACCTAGCAACTTGCGGAAGAAAGATTTGTACGAGTCTAAATTGAATACCACCGAGTCGTTATTCGCTTTCACCGTAAAGAAGATGCCCACAGGTGCTAAAACAATCATACTCATACACGGACCTAACCACGCAGGGATTCCATTTTCCAATGCCATATTCGTAGCACCAGTATCGACAATGTAATAAACGATGAAGATAATCACCGCCACCACAACTGGCAATCCAAGTCCTCCTTTGCGGATGATGGCTCCTAAAGGTGCGCCGACAAAGAAAAAGAGGATACAGGTCAATGCCATCATAATCTTCTGCCAGAACGCTATCCAATGCTTACGGATGGCACGGTCTTGACGATCCATAATGTCCTGCTTAAAATCCATACCCATCTGCTGCTGTTCTACTCGATTCAGCGCCCATCTCACCGCGGTCTGTTTGTCTGCAGGTTTCAACTTTACAAAAGCAGAGTCAAGCACCGGGCGTTCCATATTGGCCAATTTGGTCTTTGTCTCTTTCAGTTTGACGGTGTCAGTCATGTCTCTGTCAGGGTTGTACACATACAACGCGCCGTTCAACATTTCGTCATAATATGAATGGCCCAAACTGTCGGCAGCCCCTTTCAAAGAATCAATATCCACCAGCAACTTAGCCAGATCTTTCGTCTTTTCGGAATTGGAAAAAGCATCTGCATCGATCATATTGAGGTTCATGTCGAAGTCTATCAGGAAATGCTTCTGCACAAAAGTCTCACGTCGATACGGTGCAAACTGCGTGTTGAGCATACCGCCTGGCAGATTTTCAAACAACTCACCACTAAAAAGGTGCAGCAAGAGGAACTGCTTATCGCTACTGGTCTCCAAGCGAGCGGAATCCGACAAAATGATATGCACATTATCCACTCCGTCTCGCATATTGTAGATGACCACATCATGCAACATTCCTGTTACCTCGTCTTTCTGTTTCACATACAAGTTGATACCGTCGATTCCGTCATAAAACACTCCCTCGGGTATTTCCAACTCTGGCGACTTCTGCGCCATCGAATAGCGTAACTGCAATAGGTTCTTTTGGGCTTCCGGTCCTACCACATTCTGGAAATAGAGTGACACGCCTGCCAACACTACCACAAAGAATATCAATGAATAGAATGAACGAAACAGACTGATACCAGCGGCTTTGATAGACAATAGTTCCAATCGTTCACCCAGGTTACCGAACGAAATCAGCGATGCAAGCAACACAGCCAACGGAAGTGCTGTAGGCACCAAAGTCTCAGCGGCATAGAAGAAGAATTTGGCTATCACATCCATGCCAAGACCTTTTCCCACCAAATCGTCTACATATTTCCATAAAAACTGCATCATCACCGCAAACAGACTGATACAGAAAGTTCCTGCAAACAGCGAAATGAAGTTCTTGAAGATATATAAGTCCAGTTTTTTGATGATGCGCATCGCTCGTTTTTACTCCGCTTCTTTAATATTCTCTTTTACTTTATTCCTAATTGGGTACAAAGGTACGAAATAATTAAGAATTAGGAGTTAAGAGTTAAGAAAAAATTAAAAAACTCTGACCGCGAACCACTCAACTCTAAACTTTTTTGTATCTTTGCAACCGTAATTCTTAGTTTTTTCAATTTTTACATTTTACTCACATGGCACTCAATTACATTTGGATATCATTCTTCTTCATTGCATTCGTTGTTTCATTGGTTCGCCTCATTTTCTTTGGCAACATGGAAGTCTTTCCCGACATGATGAATGCCACGTTTGAATCTGCAAAGACTGCATTTGAGATATCCATCGGTCTCACGGGTGTTTTGTCGCTATGGATGGGTATCATGAAGATTGGAGAACAAGGGGGACTCATCCGTCTTTTTGCCCGTCTGCTGTCTCCTATCCTTACAAAGATATTCCCCGACATTCCGAAAGACCATCCAGTCATGGGTACCATGTTCATGAATATCTCTGCCAACCTGTTGGGACTGGACAATGCAGCCACGCCGATGGGACTCAAAGCGATGGAGGAACTGCAGGAAATCAACCCGAAGAAGGACACCGCATCGAATCCGATGATTATGTTCCTCGTGCTTAACACATCTGGCCTAACCCTTATTCCTGTCAGCGTATTGGTATTCCGTGCACAGTTAGGCGCAGCCCAGCCCACCGATGTTTTTGTTCCGATTTTGTTGGCGACATTCTTCAGCACGCTGGCCGGACTGGTCATCACAAGCATCTTCCAACACATCAATCTCTTCAACAAGACTCTTCTCCTGTTCCTGGGTAGTCTCTGCGTCCTTGTGGCAGGTGTGATATGGGGTCTCAGTCAGATGTCTTCGGAAACGATGAACACAGTTTCCACGCTATTTGCCAACATCCTCTTGAGTACTATCATCGTCACTTTCATTCTCTCGGGTGTTCTCAAGAAGATTAATGTCTACGATGCTTTCATCGATGGTGCCAAAGACGGATTCCAGACAGCTGTGAAAATCATTCCATACCTCATTGCCATCCTCGTAGGAATCGCTGTGTTCCGTGCATCGGGTGCGATGGACTTTCTCATCGACGGCATCGCCTGGATTGTAAGCCTCTTTGGATGCGACACAGATTTCGTCGCCGCCCTACCTACCGCACTCATGAAACCCCTCAGCGGTAGTGGTGCTCGTGGCATGATGGTCGATGCGATGACAAATTTCGGTGCCGATTCGTTCGTAGGACGCCTCTCATGTGTATTCCAAGGCAGTACCGACACCACATTCTACATCCTTGCTGTATATTTCGGTAGTGTAGCCATCCGCAAGACTCGTCACGCTGTGGTTTGTGGACTCTTAGCAGACTTTGCCGGCATCATAGCTGCCATCTTTATCAGCTACCTCTTCTTCCATTGATTCTTAAAAATCATAAACATACAAACTTATAAAACTCATAAAACTCATGACAACAAGTAACGTACGTCCGGCCGATATGGAGCGCATCACGACGCCCGCTCTGGCCCAGAAATTCATTGACGAACAGATTCAAGAGCTTCGCGCTCAAATTGGTGACAAGAAGGTGCTGTTGGCACTTTCTGGCGGTGTAGATTCATCCGTAGTTGCAGCCCTGCTTATCAAGGCTGTAGGCAAGCAGTTGGTATCAGTTCACGTGAACCACGGTTTGCTGCGTAAAGGCGAGCCGGAACAGGTGGTTCGCGTATTCCGCGACGAACTGAATGCTAATCTGGTTTATGTGGATGCTACCGACCGTTTCCTCGATAAACTTGCAGGTGTGGCTGACCCAGAACAAAAGCGCAAAATCATTGGCGCAGAGTTTATTCGCGTTTTCGAAGAGGAAGCTCGCAAGCAGGAGGGCATCAGTTTCCTCGCACAGGGTACCATCTATCCCGACATCGTAGAGTCTGGTCCCGTTAAGTCGCATCACAACGTAGGCGGTCTGCCCGACGACCTGCAGTTTGAATTGGTCGAACCGATTAAGCTGTTGTTCAAGGACGAGGTTCGTGTGGTTGGTAAGGAACTTGGCCTGCCCGACAACATGGTATTCCGTCAGCCGTTCCCAGGACCAGGTCTTGGTGTCCGTTGCACAGGTGCCATCACCCGCGACCGTTTGGAAGCACTTCGTGAATCCGATGCCATCCTGCGCGAAGAGTTCGCAAAGAACGGTCTTGAAGGTAAGGTATGGCAATACTTCACCATCGTGCCAGACTACAAGTCCACAGGCGTGAAGGACAACAAGCGTAGCTGGGATTGGCCAGTAATCATCCGTGCGGTCAATACTCGTGATGCGATGACTGCAACCATTGAGGAGATTCCTTATGAACTGCTGCACCATATCACCCAGCGTATCATCACCGAGGTGCCTGGCGTCAACCGAGTGCTGTATGACCTCACTCCGAAACCAACCGGCACAATAGAGTGGGAGTGATTCCATGAACAACAAACTGCTGACAGCCAAGGATATCATCGCATACATGGAGTCGCTGCAAGACGAGAAGCAGCGGCAAGTACTTGTGCGCTTCTTTAAAACAGGGGCGGGCGACTACGGTGAAGGCGATGAATTCCTTGGTCTGAAGGTACCCCAAACAAGGGAAATTGTTAAAAGTGCAGCTCATAGTTTTCTTATGAGCGAAATTCCTGCATTACTCACAAACCGCTGGCACGAGGTACGCCTTTGCGGCCTGCTGATTCTTGTGGCGAAGTTCGAAAAACTGGCAATCAAGCGACTGGTAAACGATGAAGAGGCAATAAAAGCCCGCGACGAAATCATCACAATGTACCTCTGCTATGCCAAGCAGGCAAACAACTGGGATTTGGTGGACCTCAGTGCACCAAAGATTCTCGGCCATTGGCTGATGTTGCCATCGGGCATAGGCAACGACGACGAAAAGCGGAAGATAATGGACCGACTGGCTGCTAGTACGAACCTATGGGAACAGCGCATCAGCATGGTGAGCACATGGAAGACCACGCAGATGGGCGACCCGTCATGGTGTCTCCGCTATGCCGAAATCCACCTCCACCACCCTCACGACCTCATGCAGAAAGCAGTCGGCTGGATGCTTCGCGAGATGGGAAAGCGCATATCGATGGATCTCCTCCGCGATTTCCTCGAACAACATGCCGCTACCATGCCACGAACCACCCTTCGCTATGCCATCGAAAAGATGACCGATGCGGAACGAAAATACTGGCTGAACTTCAAAAACAACTAAACAATGGCAAGCAATATAGACTTTGTACAATACGTAGCCGACCAATGCGCCGGAGCTGGACAAATCACGGCAAAAAAGATGTTCGGCGACTATGGCATCTATTGTGACGGAAAAATCTTCGGTCTCATCTGCGACGACCGCTTCTATCTCAAACCCACGGAAGCCGCACGTCCCCTGCTCCGCAGCTTAGACATGCAACCTCCATATGAGGGTGCCAAGCCGTACTTCTACATCGCGGACGTAGACGACCATGACTATCTCTCCACCCTAGTGCGTGAAACTTGTAACGCTCTGCCGGCTCCTAAGCCCAAGAAAAAGAATTAGCCCATGAAGGACTATCCCGACAAAATGTCGCCAGCAGAGACGCGTTCGTTTCGGGACGATGTTTTGAATATCGTCAGTCAGATACCCCGCGGAAAAGTCACCACATACGGCCTGATTGCCACCTTAGCCGGTTGGCCCAGTCACTCCCGCATGGTGGGACGCACACTTCGCTACACCCCGGGAGCCGAACAACTGCCCTGCCACCGTGTTGTCAACAAGGAAGGGCGCACCGCCCCTGGATGGCTCCATCAGCGCCCCATGTTAGAAGACGAAGGAATACATTTCAAACCCAACGGTCACGTTGACATGTCCCGCCATTTATGGGAACCCACTTTCGATGCGATGTAATCAACTCCGTCAAACAATCTACAAAGAAAAGGATGCGAAGCATGGTAGTGCTCGCATCCTTTTGTGTTACTTTGGGCGATAAAAGCTTTACTTACTTCAGTTTAATGCTATTAAGCATGGCAAGAACCGCAGCATCGTTGGGATTATCAGATGAAGAGCCTACGCGAATCACGCCGTTGCCCATCTGAGCAAGATAAACGATCGGATAACCCTCTGCGTTCTTGTATACCTGCCATGTAACATCAGCAGCCGAAATCTCGTCAAGCTGTTCGTCTGCTTCTGCATCCATAACCTTTGCCCAGTTGGCAACGTCGGCATCTGCCTGCTCCTTAAAGTTGAGTTCAACGGGACCGCTGACAATCATTTCTGAAACATACTGCTTTGCCTCGAAACCTTCAGGAATCTCGACTGTGTACCAACCACGGTCCTCGGCAATTGCGGTAGCTTCGGGTTCTTCAGCTTCAACTTCCTCTGCTTCCATCTCAGTCTCGACTGCTACAGAATCAGTATTTGTGTCTGTACTTGTGTTACCACCACAAGATACCATCATCGTAGCCATTGCTACAACTGCGAATGAGAAAAACACTTTCTTCATAATGCTTTAAATTGTTTAGTTAATAACTATATGAAAAACTCACTTTTTTGCTTTTTCCGATGGCAAAGTTAGTAAAAAAAATAGTATATAGAATGTAAAACACAAAGAAAAAACATTTTTCTAAACGCTAAACGTTCAACTCTAATCTTTTTTTCGTAACTTTGGCATCAAATTACAACCATATCACAATGAAGTTGCTTAACATCATACTCCTCATACTCTGCACGCAAGGCTCCAAGGCACAGATAGCAGAAGTTGCTCCTGCACAGGCTGATGGCATCCGTCGCATCCGCTTGGAGGCTTTGACCGACCGCATTATTCGTGTACGTGCCACAGCCGAGGACAAATTCCCTGAGAAGCAAAGCCTCATTATCGTACCGCAAACGGGCAAAAAACCAAGTGCGAAAGTGACGAAAAGCGATGGTTCGGTGATGCTCCAGACGAAGCAGCTGAAAGCCCACATTGACCGCAATACAGGCCGCATAACATTCTATGATAACAGCGGAAAGCTCTTGTTGAAAGAAGCGGACAGAGGCACGAGCATCAAGCCTTTCAGAGTACCCGAACGTGAAATCGGTGTGGCTCAGCGAAAACTTACTGAAGCTGAACTGAACGGATACTCATGGCAACTCACATTCGACAGTCCCTCGAATGAGGCCTTCTATGGACTTGGTCAGCATCAGTCGGGCGACATGAACTACAAAGGGAAGAACGAGGATTTGTTCCAATATAACACCAAAGTGTCCACTCCTTTTATTGTCAGCAACCGCGGCTATGGCATCCTTTGGGACAGCTACAGCTTCTGCCGATTCGGCAAAGCAGATGAGTATCGCCAGTTGGGACAAGTTTTCAATATATATAATAAGGAGGGAAAGGTTGGATGTCTGACTGGTACCTACAAGCCGCGTTTCGGACAGGCTGTGACACGCGACGAGGACTCCATCTACTTCGAAAACTCCGAAACCATCGTCAATCTGCCAAAGGGCGTACAACTGCAAGGAGCAAATGTCACTTATGAAGGAACGCTGGAGGCCAACACCACCAGCAACTACCATTTCATTCTTTATTATGCGGGCTACATCCGTGTGCTGATGGACGGGAAGGAAGTCGTAGCCGAACGATGGCGTACCGCATGGAACCCCAATGCATGGAAGTTCGATGTGAAACTGACGCAAGGACAGAAAGTGAACCTCAAGATTGAATGGCAGCCCGATGGCGGCACCAGCTATTGCGGACTGCGCGTAGCTACTCCCACGACCGAGGACGAACAGAACCGCCTGTCGATCTGGAGCGAAATGTCGCGCGACATAGACTACTACTTCATCGCCGGGAACGACATGGACGAGGTCATCAGCGGCTATCGTACATTGACGGGCAAGGCCCCCATCCTACCCAAGTGGGCATTAGGATTCTGGCAAAGCCGTGAGCGTTATAAGACACAGGACGAACTCGTCAGCACCCTTCAGGAGTTCCGTACCCGTCAGATTCCGATTGACAATATCGTGCAGGACTGGAGCTATTGGGAAGAGAACCAATGGGGAAGCCATGAGTTCGACAAGACTCGCTACCCCGACCCACAGAAGATGATTGACGACGTACACCGCCTGCATGGACGTTTCATGATTAGCGTCTGGCCTAAGTTCTATGTCAATACCGAGCATTACAAAGCCCTCGACAGCCACGGATGGATGTACCACCAAGCCATCAAGGACAACATCCTCGACTGGATAGGCCGCGGTTACCTCGGCAGTTTCTACGATGCCTACGACCCCGATGCCCGCAAGATGTTCTGGCAACAAATGGACGACAAGCTCTACACGGGATTAAGTGGTAAGGGGCAAGAGGTAAGAGGTAAGAAAAAAACTTTCAACTCTCTCGTAGATGCTTGGTGGATGGATGCCTCCGAGCCGAATGTCCGCGACTGCACCCCCATGTGGTATCGTAAGGCTCTGTGCGGCCCTACAGCACTCGGCACTTCGACCGAATACTTCAACGCCTATGCTCTCGTCAATGCTGAAGCCATCTACAACGGTCAACGGAGCGTGAACCCCAATCAGCGTGTATTCCTCCTGACTCGTAGCGGATTCGCAGGCGAACAACGCTACAGCACAGCCACTTGGAGCGGCGACATCGGCACACGTTGGGAAGACATGCGGGCACAGATGACAGCAGGCCTCAACTACCAGATGGCAGGACTTCCCTTCTGGGGTATGGACATCGGCGGTTTCTGCGTAGAGAACCGATACGTAGCGGCTCAGCAACTCTTCGACCGCACAGGGGAAGAGAACGACGACCTGAAGGAATGGCGCGAACTACAGACTCGCTGGCATCAGTTCGGCTGCTTCGTCCCACTCTACCGCACCCACGGCCAATGGCCCCTCCGCGAAGTATGGAACATAGCACCGGACAATCATCCTGCCTACAAGAGCATCACATGGTATCATCGCTTGCGCTACCTCATCATGCCGTATATCTACTCGCTTGCTGCACGCGTACATTTCGATGACTATACCATGATGCGAGGCCTTGCGATGGATTACCCCAACGACCCTCGTGTCTTCGACATTGGTGACCAATGGATGTTCGGTCCGGCGCTGATGGCATGTCCTGTCGGCGAATACAAAGCACGTTCACGCAATGTGTACTTCCCGCAAGGTGGATGGTACGACTTCTATAGCAACGAATATATCCAGGGAGGGAAGACGCTCTCTGTCGATGCCCCCTACGAACGCATCCCTATCTTCGTCCGTGCAGGTAGTATTCTGCCAATCGGGCCACAGATGCAATGGAGCGACGAGAAGCCTGCCGACCTCATCCATATACTCGTCTATGGAGGTGCTGACGGACAGTTTACCCTCTACGAGGACGAAGGGACGAACTACAACTATGAGAAGGGAAAGTGTGCCTCCATTACGTTTACTTACGACGACACCCATCATCAACTCACTATCAGCAAGCGCAAAGGCAGCTTCTCTGGTATGCTGAAAGAACGCAAGTTCAACATCGTGTTTGTAAATCGGGGAATACCTATCCCGCTCGATCTTGACAACCCAACGAACAAACAGATAATCATCAATTCCGGTATAATGGTACATTACAACGGTAAAGAAATACAAATCCACTATTAGTAATCATAACTATGACAAAGAAAATCATAACCCTCTCCCTGCTGCTCATCACGACAGCCACTTTCGCACAACGCACCACCGACCGCCTCGACCGCGGATTGGTTGCCGTTCCCGCTACAACGGGTAGCGGAAACCTCGTTTCGTGGCGTGTATTCGGAGAGGAATACTACGACGTCACCTATAACCTCTACTGCGACGGCACGCAGATTGCCAAGAACCTCACGTCTTCCAACTATGCCCACACCAGCGGAACAGCAACAAGCAAGTACCAGGTGGCTGCTGTAGTTCGAGGCAAAGAGCAAGCGAAAAGCGATGTCGTCACACGATGGAATAATGGCATGCTCACCATTCCCGTGCAGAAGATAACGGGCCGCGACGGCACCGATGTGACTTCTAACTATACGCTCAACGACATCTCGTTAGGCGATCTTGACGGCGACGGCATCGTGGAGTTTATCGTGAAACGTCCGTGCAGCAAGGCTGCCGATGTGTCGCAAAAGAACTGCTTCCACGTGCTCGACTGCTACGACCACAAAGGCAACCGTCTGTGGTGGATTGACCTCGGCCCGAATATGCTTTCAGGAGCCGATGAGCAATGGGATTGCGTCTGCTACGACTGGGACGGCGATGGCAAGGCTGAGGTGTTGCTCCGTATTCAGGACAATGCCTACATTCACTATGACGACGGCACGCAGGAGTTGATAGGCTCCTCAACGGTCGATACGCGTTGGGACGGCATCGAATACACATCTTCGGGCAACGAATACCTCCTCTATTTGGAAGGTGCAACAGGACATCCCTACAGCATAGGTCCCACATCACACCCACATTACATCGACTATCCGCTCACTCGCGGTCAGGATAGCGACTGGGGAAGCGGCATCGTTGGACACCGCTCCACGAAGCATTATTTCGGTGCGCCATTCCTCGACGGACGTCACGCCAGCATTTTCCTCGGACGCGGCTGCTACACGATGCATAAATTCGCTTCCTACGACGTCGATCCCGCGACTCACAAGCTGACACAACGTTGGTATTGGGAGAACAACGCGGGCGGTCCTTGGTTCGGACAGGGCTACCACAATTTCGCTATCGGCGACGTTGACTGGGACGGACGCGATGAGATTATCTTCGGCTCGATGATAATCGACGACAACGGTAAGGGACTCAGTACGACAGGATTAGGGCACGGTGACGCACAGCATTGTGCCGACCTCGACCCGTTCCGCAAGTATGAGGAGCAGTTTGCCTGCAACGAAAGCAGCCCTGCCATGAACTACCGCAACGCCGTCACCTCGCAAATCTACTACCGCCACAAGACCGATGGCGACGATGGCCGTGCGCTCTGTGCAAACTTCACGAACACTTATCCGGGATCTGTAGGACGTAGTGTCAGCACTGGTTGGATCAGTAGTGTAGCCGACAAGGAAGTCACCGAACTTGGCGGCGATGCCTTCATCAGTTGGGCCGACCTCAACCAACGCATCTACTGGGACGGCGACCTGCTCGACGAGTATTTCGACAGTCCTGGCACAGAAGGTTACGGTGCCATCTACAAACCAGCCGAGGCAGGTGGCGGACGTTGGAATTTTTCCGACTCAAAGTGCAATAACTGGACTAAAAACAATCCTGGAGCCATTGCCGACATCTTCGGCGACTGGCGTGAGGAACTCGTGATGCGTCGCGGCGACAACACCGCCATCCTCGTCTATACGACCGGCATCCCGACGAAATATCGCATCCCTACCCTATGGCACGACCACCAATACCGCAATGCGATGGTTTGGCAAAGCATGGGCTACAACCAACCGCCACATAAGAGCTATTTTCTCGGCGAACTGGAAGGTATCACCGTCGCGCCGCCTCCTTTAACGATGACAGGTCGTACGGAAGTGAAGAATAACGGGGCCATTACGACAACTGACGAGCACCTCATCGTTTACGAGACCAACGACACAAAAATTACGATTGAAGATGGTGCAAGTCCGTACATGGTAACGTTTAACGTGCCCTCATGGGTGCAAGGAACCGCAGCAAGCAACACCACAAACCAGCAGACAACAATCCGCTATCAGTATTACACCTGTCAAGTGGCAGGAGGAGCTTTGACGGGCAACACACGCGTGGTGAAGCAAGGAGAAGGAGTTTTGAAGTTGCCAAATGTCGATATGACCTACACAGGTAATACCGACGTGTGGGCAGGAACCCTTTGCTTCGACGGACAGTTGACTCACTCGCCGCTGTGGCTCAACCGCTTTGCCGAACTCAATAGCGATGGCGGACACTTCCTGAGCATTGATGCCCTGTACGGCTCTGTCATCCGTCCGGGAGGTGAAGACAAGGCTGGCAGCATCACCATCGACGAGACTCTTTCGCTGGGATTCGGCGCACGCATCGTGCTCGACCTCTATTCCGAAGGATTGCAGGCCGACCAAATCAATGCATCTACACTCAAGATTGAGAAGAAGACCGGAACCGCTTGGCAGAAATACGGACCGCAATATCTGCAACCCGTATTGGAAATTATTGAACACAAAGCCGACGGAGCCACCACCCTCGAGCCTGGCGATTACGTCATCGGCCATGCTAACCAACTCATCGGCTCTTTGGCTTCGCTCAAAATCGAAGGCATCACCGACCTCAAGCCTGCGCTTTCTATCGATGCTGACGGCAATATCATCCTGTCGCTCGGTTCGATGCGCGGAGCAGCCGATATCGTGTGGAGCGGTGCCACATCGAGCACATGGGACTTCGCCAAGACACCGAACTTCTACCTCGCAGGCGATGGCGAAAAGACGCCTGAAATCTTTGTCAAGGGCGATATCGTCAACTTTACCGACGAGGCAGAACGCACGGCAATCACGCTCGACGACGAAGTAGAAGCCGACACCATTCGCTTCTGCAACGACACGAAGAGCTACACGCTTTCGGGTATGGGAGCCATCGTAGGCGCTTCCGCTTACATCATGGAAGGCAGCAAACGCGTCACCATCAATCTGGAGAGCAGCTACACGGGCGGCAACTACTTGCGTGGCGGCATCACCATCGTCGGGGCACTGGCCAATAGCACCAAACCAAAAGGCAACCTCGGCGGCGTGACTTCAAACCCAACGAAGTTTACGATGGAGAACGGCGCTGAATTGCAAACCACGGCTGCCGTGACGAATGGCTCCCCCATTCGTTTTATCGGCGACGGCGGAACCATCAACAACTCAGCCGACTTCAATCAGGAAGCAATCTTCAGCGGCACCACCCTCACGAAACGAGGGAGCGGCTGGTTGAAGCCACGCGTGGAAAGCTCGCTCCGGAAACTCGTCGTAATGGAAGGAACGGTCGATGCAGGCGCAAAAGTGGCAAGCAACGTGGAACTGCAAGGCTCAGCAGCACTTACTGGCAACGGATTCCTCACAACGCCTATCTTCGTGGCCGAAAAAGCCAAGGCGAAACTCACAACCATGAACCGCCAGACGACAAACCTGACTCTTACGGGCAACGGACAGCTCACCGTCTATTGCGCCACGGAAAAAGGCAGCAACTACTACGCAACACGTACGCCTATCAACTTCAACCTCTCGAAGTTCCAGGGAACAATCGTTGCAGACGCTACGTACGCTGAAGACGGACGTCTGACGTTCGATACAAGCACAGGCGGCGACGGATGGACACTCCAAATACCCGATGGACGCTATGTGCAGAACTCAGGAAAAACTCTCCGTATGGGTCAGCTCACAGGAAAAGGTTCATTGGGCGGCTACAGCGCCTTCCGCAACGGTATTTCGGCTGTTGCCAACACATGGCAGGTAGGCAACGACTCCACCGACTTTACGTTCGAAGGAATCGTGACCAGCATCGACAACTTCAACAAGATGGGCAAGTGCAAAATGACAGCAAAGGGTAAGTGGGACAACACAGGCACCGTAACCGTCACGGCAGGCACGCTGATGATTGACGGCGGTTCGCTCGGCACCGGCAGCCTCACCGTAGCCCGTAATGCCACGCTGGCAGGCGTTGGAACCCTCGCCAACAGCAACATAACCGTCAACGGCACCATTCAGTCAGGCAAAAGCACGGCAGCACTCAGCGGAACACTCGATTGCGGAGGCAAAAACGTCACCATCAGCAACACAGGCACTTATACCGTCATCATCCGACGTTGCGCCACAAATACCAACGACGGTTGCGTCAACATCTCCAATATCAACAAGCTGACCTTGAACGGCACCATCCGCGTAGAACTTTCGCCCTATCAAAGTCTCAACGCCGGCGACTCCATCCGCATTTTCGCATGCAAGACATTCAGCGGCAATCCCAAGTTCAGCCTGCCGAGACAATTCCTGTGGGACACCAGCCGCATCCGTGAAGGTTTGCTCTTCGTAACAGGCCTTCGCACGCTCGAAGACGTCAACCAAGACGGCATCGTCGACACGCAGGACGTACTTTGCATCTACCAGTTCATCCAAGATGGTTCCCTCCCCGTTGAAGGAGATACAGAAGCCTGCGACGTTAACGGCGACGGCATCGTCGACACGCAGGACGTACTGAAAATCTACGAATACATGCAAAAAGAAAGTTGAAAATGAGGAATGAAAGGGAAGTTAAAAGGAAGATAAAAGGAATAGAAGGGACGTTACTTGTTGGGTGTTTACAAAACATTCGTCCCTTTTACTTCCAAGCGTAGCGATAACTTCCCTTTAATTCCCGTCAATTCCAAACAAGTTGAACTTGCGAAACTTAAATAAAACAGTAAAATGAACAATAAAATTGCAGTAAACTCACCGAAAGCATGGTTCCTGGGCATTCGCCCATCCAGTCTGGGAGGAGCATTGATGACCGTATTTGTCGGTTCGGGATTAGCCCACGGGACATCCCCGGAAACGTTTTCATGGCCCGTCGCCATTCTTTGTGCCGTCTTCGCCTGCCTTATGCAGGTTGCGGCGAACCTAATCAACGACGTCGTGGACTTCAAGCGAGGTCTTGACAAAAGCACCCCCGAGCGAATTGACCGCATCTACGCCAACGGGCTGTTGACGCGCGGAGCAATGAATGCAGGCATCGCATTCTGCATCGTACTTGGCGGCTTGGTAGGACTGACCATTCTGTATCTCGTGAAAGACCATCTTGCGTACGGGGGATGGGAAATCATACTCACAGGTGTCATCGTAATAGCCTGCACATTCCTCTACAGCACAACGTTTGCCTACCACGGACTTGGCGACCTGGCAGTACTGCTGTGTTTCGGTCTGATTCCTGTCTGCGGCACCTTCTACGTGCTGACATACACGCTAAACTACGATGCGCTGTGGGTAGCCATCATAGCAGGCGCGTCAATCGACACGTTACTCATTCTGAACAACTATCGAGACCGTGATGAAGACCCTTTGGCAGGCAAGTTCACCAGCGTAGTACTGTTAGGAGAACGTTTCGGACGCTATCTCTACCTATTTGCCGGTCTCCTCTGCATTGTGATGCTCATTCTGCTCTACCTCGACCAATGCATCACATGGATAGGCCTCATATACACAGCAATCCCCTACCTCGCCCTGCATACCATGGCGTGGGTGAAGATGAACCGCATCCGTCAAGGGGAAGGCCTTGATGCACTATATTACGAGACGCCAAGGAACTTCACGATCCTTGGCATCCTGCTGACCATTGCACTTTGGTAAGCGGAAACAAATAAAGGGAGTGAACATAGTCGCTCCCTTTTTTCTATCCCTTTAATTAGAGAAAGTCAGAGTAAACATTAGCCTAATGGTTCGAAAACTTTTCCAAGTCTTCAAAAACGTTTCTAAGCGGTTCGAAAACTTTTCCAAGTCTCCAAAAACGTTTTTAAGCGGTTCGAAAACTTTTCTAAGTCCCCAAAAACGTTTCTAAGCGGTTCGAAAACTTTTCCAAGTCCTCAAAAACGTTTCTAAGCGGTTCGAAAACTTTTCTAAGTCTCCAAAAACGTTTTTCAACGATTCACTGGCGGAGTGTCCTCCCTAAAGTCACAAGTTTGCTTCATATTGATTCTGCCATATAGTTAAAATTAGAATAAATCTCCTGGAACATTGCGCAAGGCGCCTGCACGTCATGCATCGGCAAATATCTTGCCGTCGTCGAGGGTAACCTGGAGTTTGGTGTATTCGCTGTGGAAATCGTGCTGCAGGCGGTCGAGGTAGCGGCGGCTTTCCCATTGACACATGGGCAAATCGTGGAGCAGGCAGTTGCCACAGGTTTCGGGCGTGGTGGCGGGCACTTCGGTCTGGGTGAGAATCCAACGAAGGCACTCGATGGTGAGGCGGCGCATGTCGTCGACGGTATAGCTGCCTGTCATAATGATATACATGCCCGTAAGGCATCCCATGGGGCCAACGTACACGACATCGTCCTTTGCCACGCTATTGCGGAACCAGGTGGCCATGAGATGTTCAAGACTGTGCATGGCTGCGGGTGCAAGGGCTGGTTCACGGTTCGGTTCCGTGATGCGGAGGTCGAAAGTGGTGAATCCCCTGTCGATGCGCGACACATAGATGCCGGGCTTCAGGTGGGTGTGGTCGATGGTGAAACTTTGAATTACTTCCATTGTCTATGATGTGATATATTATTTGAACAGGAGAGGCGCGAAGGTGTTGAGATAGTAGCGCCAATTGGACCATGTATGTCTGCCTTCGGACACGAAGAAGGTGTGCTGGAGGCCTTCGTCGGTAAGGGTCTTGTCGAGCGTCTTTACTTTCTCAAACAAAAAGTCTTTTTTGCCGCATGCGAGCCAATAGAGCTTGTAGCCGCTCTTTTTCAAGGCTTGCAACTGGGTGAGATTCTCCCCCGTAGGATCTGTACCGAAAGAAAGCGGGCAGATGTAGTCGAACATATCGGGATAGAGCAGCGAAGCGTTGATGGCATGTGCGCCACCTACTGAGAGACCTGCGATGGCTCGTGAAGACTTCTGCGCATCGGCGCGGAAGTTCTTCTCGATGAACGGCACGATTTCCGTCACGAGGCTCTTCACGTATGCGTTTGCCATCTCGGGAGAATGTGTGTTGATGCAAGCCGTCTCCAGTACAAGGGTCTGCGAAGCCTGCTGAGTGGGGTTGCCGTTCGGAAAGACGACTATCATCGGTTCTGCCTTGCCTTGTTCAATCAGATTGTCGAGTATCTGCGCTGCCCGACCCATCGAAAGCCAAGTTTCCTCGTCGCCGCCCTTTCCGTGGAGCAGGTAGAGCACAGGGTATTTACGGTCGGGATTGTCTTCGTAACCGTAAGGTGTATAGACAGCCAGACGGCGGTTGATGCCCAGCAACTTGCTGTCGTACCAGGGGAAAGAGACTGTGCCGCGATGATTTGCCTCGAAATAGTTCTGCGTGCGCTCGCCACGTATCATCAGCATGTTGAAATAGAGTGTGGCGTCGTGCTGCACGAAGAAATTCTGCGGGTCGTTCATAGAAAGCCCATCGACGACAAGGTTATAAGTATAAATCTCCGGCTGCGGCTTATCGATGGTCGCTTCCCACACTCCGTTTGCCTGCTTAGTCATGCGCCGACTGCGTCCGCCCCAATTGCCTTTCAAAGACACCTGCCGAGCCAGCGGTGCATAGATACGAAAGGTAACCGAGTCTTCCTTGATTTCAGGAGACACCACCTGCTGGCGGCCACCGCGATTGAAGCGTTTCTGAATCTTGATGCACAGCAAGGCTAATTTTGTAACTATTACAAGGAAGAAACTTTTAATTACTTTCATTTTCTATGATGTGATATATTATTTGAACAGGAGCGGCGCGAATGTGTTGAGGTAGTGGCGCCAATTAGCCCATGTATGTCCGCCTTCGGAGACGAAGAAGGTGTGCTGAAGGCCTTCATCGGTGAGGGTCTTGTCGAGCGTCTTTGCATTCTCAAATAAAAAGTCGCTGTCGCCACATGCAAGCCAATAGAGCTTGTAGCCGCTCTTTTTCAAGGCTCGCAACTGGGTGAGGCTCTCTTCCGTAGGATTTGCACCCATGGAAAGCGGGCAGATGTAGTCGAACATATCGGGATAGAGCTGCGAGGCGGTGATGGTGTGTCCGCCACCCATTGAAAGGCCTGCGATGGCTCGTGCTGACTTCTTTGCGTTGGCGCGGAAGTTCTTCTCGATGAACGGTACGATTTCCGTCACGAGGCTCTTCACGTATGCGTTTGCCATCTCGGGAGAACGTGTGTTGATGCGAGCATTCTCCAGACCAAGCGTCTGCGCAGCCTGCTGGTTGGGGTTGCCGTTCGGAATGACGACTATCATTGGCTCGGCTTTGCCTTGTTCAATCAAATTGTCGAGAATCTGTGCTGCCCGGCCCATCGAAAGCCATGCTTCCTCGTCGCCGCCCGCTCCGTGGAGCAGATAGAGCACAGGGTATTTACGGCTGGGATTTTCTTCGTAACCATAGGGCGTATAGACGGCCAGACGGCGATTGATGCCGAGCAACTTGCTGTCGTACCAGCGGAAAGAGACGGTGCCGCGATGATTGGCCTCGAAATAGTTCTGCGTGCGCTCGCCACGTATCATCAGCATGTTCAGATAGCGTGTACCGTCGCGCTGCACGTAGAAATTCTGAGGGTCGTTCACAGAAACTCCGTCGACGACAAAGTTATAGGTATAAATCTCCGGCTGTGGTGTGGCGATGGTCGCTTCCCACACTCCGTTCGCCTGCTTTGTCATGCGCTGACCGCGTCCGCCCCAATTGCCTTGCAAAGACACTTGCTGAGCCTGCGGAGCATTGATACGGAAGGTAACCGAGTCTCCTTTGATTTCAGGAGACACAACCTGCTGGCGACCTCCGCGATTGAAGTTGTTCAGTTCCTGAGCCTGCACGTTGCCGCACAAGATTGCGGCACTTGCAACGATAGTGATGATTGTTCGTTTCATGATTGATATGTTTATAAGGTTATATTCTGTTTATGATTTCAGGAGTTCACATGTTCGCCGGATAGCGTCGCGGATGGAGTTTCGCGGTGTGAAACCTATCTCCTTCAGGCGAGAGTTGTCGAGAATGGCTTTCGTTGCGATGCTGAAACCTTTCGATTCAGTTTCCGACGGGAGGTCGAACAC
Organism: Bacteroidaceae bacterium; assembly: GCA_017615245.1. Taxonomy (GTDB): domain Bacteria; phylum Bacteroidota; class Bacteroidia; order Bacteroidales; family Bacteroidaceae; genus Colivivens. Next base: position 5,004 of record JAGAAL010000060.1, on the reverse strand, counting down.
CACATTCCTTCCGGCACACTCAGCACAGATGGCGGCAAACTCCCGCAGATGCACATCGCACGCCTCGTTGCTGATATTGTATGGCACACCCATTTCGCCATGTAGTAGCACATGTAGCATTGCAGCAACAGCATCGGCAACGTAGGTGTAAGAGAAATACTGCTCGCCCTTGCTCTTCAGCACGATATTATCTCCTGCTACGGCCTTCAGAATGAATTGCGACGATGCCTTCGTATCTGATGGCAACATCGTAGGACCGAAAACGCGAGACAGTCGCACAATCTTCACCTTAACACCCTTCTCTGACATGTACGACTGACATAATGCCTCGCTCACACGCTTTGATTCGGGATAGCAGGCACGCGCATTCTTCAGATTGAGTGCGCCAGTATAATCTTCCGTAAAAACATCGTCTCCCTGGGCGTTCCCATACACCTCAACAGTCGAGGGATAGAGCACCGTAGCCCCTGTCTGTCGCGCCAGTTCCAATGCATATTCAGCACCCTTTACGTTAATCATGATAGTCTCGACGGGATACTGAGAATATGCCAGCGGATGGGTGTTGCTGGCGAGAGGGACTATAAAGTTGAGAGTTGAGAGTTGAGAGTTGAGAGTTGAGAATGGTTCGGTGACGTCATGCTCCAGGAACGTGAAGCAGGGATTGTCGAAGTATTCGCCAAGACGGTCGGCGGCCTTCTCACGACTGCGGCCCACAGCAATGACCGTCACGTCGCCCATCTGCATCAACGCATCGATGAGTTGCACGCCAATCAGCCCTGTGGCTCCTGTAATCAAAAAACGCTTGCCATGTAATTGCTCGATATCCTTGACGGCGAGTATGCCAGCCAAGTCTTCTTGATATAATGGATGTTGCTTGTTCATCGGAGGGGGCTTTTATTTTACATGATTATTCAAATATCCCTTAAATATCTCCAAATCGCCGGGCGTTGTGAGTTTGATGTTCTTGTCGCTACCTGCAGCGAAATGGAGCCGCACACCCAGTTCTACCATCATGGTGTTGGTGTAGTGCGAGCCTCGGATGCCAATCTGCTTCTCAAAAGCTTCGTGGTATTTCTCGTCGAGCAAGGCAAAACGGTATGCTTGCGGAGTACAGACACGACGGAGGGTCTCACGAGGGATGAACTGCGTAGTAGTTGTCTCGTCGTCCTTGCTCACCACGAAAATCTGCTCGTTGTAGGGCATCGACGATACTGCATTGCCATACTGCTGAGCGGTCTTGATGACATCGGTCAGCACCTCCGCATCGACGAGGGGACGGATGCCATCGTGCACGATGACAATATCATCGGGACTACACTTACCCTCAAGATTGAACACCCCGTTGCGGATAGACTCCTGAACCATCGCGCCACCTGTCACAATCCATTTCAGTTTCGTGACGTTGTATTGCTTGGCATACGACCATACCACCTGTTCCCATCCCTCAATACACACCACCTCGATGGCGTCAATCATAGGATGCTGCTCGAAACTATCGAGCGTGTACATCAGAATCGGTTTGTCGTACACATTAATGAACTGCTTCGGAATGGTCTGCCCCATGCGGTTGCCGACTCCGCCTGCTACGATGATTGCTGTTGTCATATTGTCTTTATTATTTTTGCAAAGGTAAGAAAAAAGTTTAATAGTTTAATCGTTTAATAGTTCAAAAATTGAAAAAAGAACCAAAAATATTATCTATTATACATTATACATTATAAATTATCATTAACTTTGCAACGAAAAATCATCATGCAATGAGCAACAAGTGTCTGAAAGATTATACGGCAGCCAATCTGCGGAAGTGCCAACTGAAGGAGCTGGGCATTCTGGAAGTGGTAGATAGCATTTGCAAGAAACACGGTATCGAATACTGGCTCGACGGAGGTACACTCTTGGGGGCGGTACGTCACAAGGGTTTCATTCCGTGGGACGACGATATCGATATCGCTATGACACTCGACGGGCTTCACCAGTTCTGTAAAGTAGCTCCCGCCGAACTACCAAACCACCTGTTCTTGCAGACACCCGAAACCGATCCAAAGCTGAAGGAGCCGATTGTGAAGATACGCGACCTTAATTCGCTCTATATCGAAGAGAGCGACACGTTTAATGTGGACTATGAAAAGGGTATCTTCATTGACATATTCCCCTTCGTTCCCAGCCCCAACATGCCGAAGAAGCTGATGAAGAAGACTGGAAAAGGCATCTGTCACTCCTACAGCATCCTGCATCGCCAGCACTACTACAGCCTGCGTTCGGCTGCCGAGTGGGTGTGGTTTACGGGCAAGTACTGGCTGTTCCGCACCATCTTGAAACTCTATCAGACTTTCGGCGACACAAGTCAGTATCTCAGCAACCTGCCCGTCAGCAACGGCTACGGCATCCATCACCGCCGCGACTCCATCTTCCCCATTGGGACAATAGAGTTCGAGGGCAAGCAGTTTCCTGCCCCCCATAATGCCGATGCTTATCTCACCGACCTATTTAAGAACTATATGGAGATTCCACCTGTCGAGAAACGTCAGGTGCATGCAGTAGTCATCGTTCCCGAACTTCACACATCGTAGAACGTGCAATGATAGGCGTGGATGAACGGATAGAAGAATCCGTGAATCAGGCCGCTCAGACCCTTTGTCTTACCAGGATAAACGGTCGCACGATGGCGCATACATACCCAGCACAATTGCAGCAACGCCAACGGATTGCGGCTCAGCATCAGTCGGCAAAGTTGACTGACTAACGCATTCCCATGCTCCTCACTCTCTTTCAGCATCCGCTGATGAAAGCGTTGCCACGACGCCTTCTTCTGCAGGTTGCGATAGTTGTTCCAACCATACACATAGGGCTGCCAAGTAGGCGCAGATGCATGCTGCCGGTACATGTCGAGCTGTATCTTGGTCGATGCGGAGTCGTCGTGACTACGATGCCAGTTGAGCGGTTCAGCCACGTATGCCACTCCCCCACGGAAATGAGCCAAAAGACTCAAGCCGATGTCGTAGGTCATATAGCCCAACCAGTTGTCGGGGTCTTGTGCGAAGTCGCGCCGCATCAGCAGCGAATGTCCCACGAAGGCAGCGAAGAGCTGTCGTTCGGGAGCACATTTATACGTCACCACGTGTGCATGCTCGCGGTCGGCACCTCGCAGATGCTGAGAGTAGCAGATGGCACAAGTACCGATTGCCTCCACCTGCTTGGCAATCTTCTCGGGAAACCACACATCGTCCTGATCCGAAAGGGCAACGAAGTCGCCCGTAGCTCGCATCACCGCCGTGCGGAAGTTATCCTGAAAGCCCAGATTCCGCTCGTTCACATACACATGCACAAAAGGATATTGCTGCTCGTATGTGCGGGCTATCTCAACCGTACGGTCGCTCGACCCGTCGTCCTGAATAATCAGTTCGTGGATGGGATAGGTCTGGGCAACAATCGAATCCAACTGTTCCCTCAGAAACGGCTCACCGTTGTAGGTTGCCATCACGACTGAGACGGTCTTCCTTTCATTCATCGCTATTATCAAATAAGGTAGGTTGGGTATTGTCCGAATCGTCGGAAGTATCAATCGACTTCAGCTCGTCGGGAATCCGCTTCGTGGTGGTCAGTCCGTACTTCAGCAGGTCTTGCAGCTGCTTCGACAGATTGCCGCGCCCTTCCGTCAGACGTTTTACTCCCTCTTCGTACGAGTTGTTCACGGTTCGCAGCTGATTGCCTAAGGTCACATATCCTTCGGCAAAGGTCGAGTATTTCTCATAAATCTTGCTTGCCGCCTGGAGGATGTCGCGGTTGTTCTTCTCCTGACGGGTGTTCTGCCACGTAAGGAACATCAGCCGAAGTACCACCATCAGGTTCGTCGGGTTGATGATGAGCACACCTTTCTTATATGCTTTCGTACCCAGTTGCGGGTCTTTGTTCATCGCAAGGATATAGCTGCCTTCGTTGGGTACGAACATCAGCACAATCGGCATAGCGCCCGTTACCGTCTTATAATATTGCTTGTCCGACAGCTCACACACATGCGTCCATATCGAGTCGTAGTTGGCTTTGACAGCCGCCTTACGCTCCTCGTCGTTCTCGGCACCCACATAGTCGGTATAGGCCGTGAGCGACACCTTCGAGTCGATGATGATATTCGTGCCGTCAGCAGCATACACCACCACATCGGGGCGCTCCGTATTGCCTTCCTCAGCCTTCACGCTCACCTGCTTCTTATACTCCACCCCTTCGCGCAATCCGCTGTCGGTCAAAATATTCTCTAACACCTGCTCGCCCCAGTCGCCCTGCACCTTTCCGCGGTTCTTCAAGGCATCTGCCAGACTCTGGGTGGTCTTATCGCGCTCCTTATCGTGTTCGAACACCGCCTTGATTGATGCTTCCAACGCTGTGGTATTCTTCGTCTGCTCAGCCTTGCTGTCGTTCACGAGGGTTCGCAACGACTCCAGCTCCTTTTGCAGCGGTCCTACCACCAACGTCATCTGCTCGGCGTTGAGTTTCTTGAAGGCTTCCGACCGTTCCTGCAGTTCCTTCTCAAACTGACTCCGCATCTGCTCTTGCGCCAGTTTCAGTTCGGTAGCAAACCGCTCCTGCCGCTCCTCATCATCCTTCTTTGCCTGCTGCTGCGTCAGTTCCAACAAATGCTGGACATTCTGTAACTTCACCGTCAGCCCTGTTTTCTCCTGCTGCAACGTGGCCTTGTCGTCCACAGCCTGCGCCTGTGCAGTCGTCAGTTCCGCTATGCGACGGTCCTTCTCTTCCTTCAGCGCCGTAAACCGCCCCTCGCTCTCCGTCTTCAACTCCGCATACCGCCGCTCACCGTCACGTCTGGTGTACACCACCATCCATACGGCCAGCACTACGACTATCACCAATGCTATGATTAATTCAATTTCCATCCGTTCAATTTCCTTTTCATTTAAATGTACGGTGCAAAGATAGTAAAAATTCATGTAAAATGTAAAATGTAGAATGCAAAAATAGAATAATTTTCAACTTTCAACTTTCAATTTT